>JAHECG010000022.1:12079-12742 GCA_024641855.1 Betaproteobacteria bacterium
TGGCTCCTACAAAGCTGGTGGTGTTCTTGTGACATACATCACACTGTGACGTTGTTGAAATATGATTGCTTGGTTTGGCTAAGGCGTTGACGGCAACGTAGCTACCGCTGTGGCAAGTCGCGCAGTTGCCCGCTGCCAATGGGCCACTCGTTCCACTATGACTCATCGTGGCAGGCGCAAATGCCGTGGTGTTCTTATGGCAGGTGTCACACTGCGCCGTAGTTGGTATATGCGTACTCGGCTTACCTTTCGAGGTGACACCATGGCAGCTAGAGCAACGTCCGGCCACGGGTGGAGTCACCAGGGAATGATCAAAAGTGGCTCCTACAAAGCTGGTGGTGTTCTTGTGACATACATCACACTGTGACGTTGTTGAAATATGATTGCTTGGTTTGGCTAAGGCGTTGACGGCAACGTAGCTACCGCTGTGGCAAGTCGCACAGTTGCCGGCTGCTAGCGGCCCTGTGGTGACGGTATGGCTCATTTTCGCCGGTGCGAACGCGGTGGTATTAGTGTGGCAGATATCACATTGCGCCGTGGTCGGAATATGGTTACTAGATTTAGCTTTCACCCCTGGACTTGCACCATGGCAAGTCGCGCAGTTGCCCGCTGCCAATGGGCCTTTGGTGCCGCTATGGCTCATCACTGCCGGTACAAAATTAT
>JAHECG010000022.1:12842-33563 GCA_024641855.1 Betaproteobacteria bacterium
TGGTGTTCTTATGGCAGGTGTCGCACTGTGCCGTGGTCGGAATGTGCGTGCTGGATTTGGCTTTAACACCCGCGGTGACGCCGTGGCAGGTGTCGCAGCGTCCGGCCACTGGTGGGTTGGCCGCCGTGTGGTCGAACACCGCACCTTTGAAGCTGGTGGTGGAGTTGTGGCAGGTGTCGCATTGCGCTGTGGTCGAGAGGTGATCGACCGGTTTGGCTAAGGCGTTGACCGCAACGTAGCTGCCGCTGTGGCAAGTCGCGCAGTTGCCCGCTGCCAATGGGCCTTTGGTGCCGCTATGGCTCATCACTGCCGGTACAAAATTATTGGTGTTCTTATGGCAGGTGTCGCACTGTGCCGTGGTCGGAATGTGCGTGCTGGATTTGGCTTTAACACCCGCGGTGACGCCGTGGCAGGTGTCGCAGCGTCCGGCCACTGGTGGGTTGGCTAGGCTATGGTTGAATTTTGCGCCCGTGAATGATGTGGTTGATGTATGACAGGTATCGCATTTAGCTTTAGTTGGAATATGACTAGCGCTTTTGCCTTTCGCATCTACGCCGTTGTGGCATGTCTCGCATGTGGCTGTGGTTAGTTTATGGTCAAACACAGCTCCAGTTTTGAAATCACTAGTGGTGCGATGACAGGCTTCGCATTGATTAACGTTTTGAACATTGTTATGTAAATTGTTTTTGGGGACATCTTGCGCAGTTGTTTGTGTGCCTGTGATGTGACAACGGGTGCAGTTATTTATAATATCTAGATGGTTAAATTTGTTGACTGGCAACCATGCGGTGGTCCGATGACATGCAGCGCAAGAGGCAACCGTAAACGGATGTTTAGACGGCTTCCCAACGGCTATTAAGCCATTGTGGCAAGAAGCGCAATTAAATGGAGTTGCTTCTCTATGATTAAAACTGGCCGGTATCCAAGCTTTTGCTGTATGGCATGAATCGCAAGAAGCCGTCGTGCGGATATGGGCTGCTGGTTTTCCTTTAACCGCACCATTGTTGTGGCATGTCGCGCATTGCCCCTTGGTAACACCTTGCGTAACGGAATGGTTGAAGAAAACCGGCGTCCAGCTTGAGGGAAGGTGACAGCTATCACAGGCAACCGTTGTTGAAACGTGTGATGCCGACTTCCCTGGCGCTTTGCCACCAGGTCGATGACACGTACCACATTCTTTTGGGGTGCCACGGAATACGCCTTGAGAATGACAGGATTCGCAGCTTGTGCGAGCGTGAGCTCCGCTTAACGCAAAACTTGTGGTGTTGTGGTTAAAAGAGGTAGTACTGGTAGTCGTTGCAGCAATCGCAGAATGGCAGCAAATTGCAAGCAATATTGCCATAACCATCAAGGTTATTTGCTGCGCAAATTTTGCAGATTTCTGGAAAGCGATCAAGTTTACCACCCCGGTTGTTGAATGCGCTTCAAACCATCCCACATTGAAGTTGATTTAAAAAGACGCACTATTTTTTTGTATCTTATATCTTTTTATCTAGAAAAATCATTATATTCATGACATGAAACTTTATTCATTTTGGGTGATATTACATATTATTTTTAGTAATTTGGTTAAATTTTGGTGAAAGCCATCAATTAAAGTTCATACCAGCCCTAATTGTTCTAAATGAAGAGGTTACGTGGCAGCGTTCGCATTGCCTTCCAAAATTGTTTTCATGCACATCATCGCCTGAGTGACACCCGTAACAAGTCTTTGATATGTTATTGCTTTTTCCCATTGGCTTGATGTGGCAGGCTTTACACTCCAACGGCTTATGCGCACCATCCAGCTTAAATTTTGTAGCTTTGTCATGATTAAAATCCCAAATTCTCCAATCACGACTGTTATGGCAAAGAGCACAATCGGTACCTAACGTCAGCTTATGCACATCTTCTTTTTTATGGCAGCCATAACATGTAGATGGCGCATCTTTAAACAATAAACTGAGGTGGCATTTCTTGCATTCAACCTTGGCATGTCCACTAAGCAGTGGAAATTTTGATTTACTGTGGTCGTAATTCGTATCCTTCCAATCCTTTTCAGAGTGGCATTGTTCGCATCTGTTGCCTTCTTGTCCCTTGTGCTTGTCGTCTTTTTTATGGCAGTTGTAACAAGTTGACGTCAATTTTTCCTGATACAAAATACCCGTGTGGCAAGATTCGCATTTAACTTTGAAGTGCTTACCTCGTAGCGCGTATTTGGTGTCTCTCTCATGGTTGAAGTTGGACGGCTTCCAGGCTTTCTCTCCATGACACGTATCGCACTTTTCGCCATACTTTCCTTTATGTTCGTCATCTTTTTTATGGCAGCCGAAGCAGGTCAGCGGTAATTTTTCTTTATAAGCGCCGCCAGTGTGGCAACTTTGGCATTTAGCGCTGCTGTGTTTTTCACGCAGAGGGAACTTAGTATCCTTGTCGTGGTTGAATGAAGAGCTAGTCCATGAACGCTCGTTATGGCACTTCTCGCATTTATCTCCCAAGCTACCTTTGTGTACGTCATCAACACGATGGCAGGCGATACAAGTAGAGAGCATTTTTTGCTTGTATAAGGGGGTTTTGTGGCAGCTTTCGCATTTAGCGGAATGGTGCTTTCCATTCAATGGAAACTTGGTGTTCTTGTCGTGGTTGAAATGAATGGTTTTCCAATCACGCTCAGAATGACAGGTCTGACATTTCTCGCCGAATCGACCTTTATGTTCATCATCTTTGCGATGGCAAGCAATGCAGGTCTTAGGAGTTTCTTTATATTTAGTGTCTTTGTGGCAATCCTGGCATTTCACCTGATCATGCTTACCCAATAGCGGGAATTGGGTCTTGCTATGATCGAAGGTGGCCTCCTTCCAGTCTTTTACGTTATGGCAAGTTTCACACTTAACCCCAAGGGAGCCCTTGTGCTTGTCGTCCTTTTTATGGCAACCAAGGCATTCATGAGGTGCTTTCCGGTATTTAATCCCTGTTTTATGGCAAGCCTTGCAGGTGATCTTCGGGTCTTTATGCGCCCCTTTTAAGATGAAATCGGTATCGTTGTGATTGAAGGTGTTTTCGTCAACCGAAGAAACAATGGCGTTGCGTCCTTTATGGTCTGTGTGGCAATTGCGACAATCAATTTCTTTGATTCGTCCGTGGTAGCCGGTTTTTAGTTGAACGTCTTTTGCTATTTCCTTATGGCAATCCAAACAAAGTTTGGATTGCCCTGCCTTATTAAACTTGGCATGGCAATTACTGCAATCACTCTCTAATTTGACATGACCCGTAATGACTTTGCCGGGAATCAGCAAGCCTTCAAAACTGTCCGCATGAACTCCGGAACTCCAAAAAAACGAAAGCAGTAGTAAGAATAGAGTGCGTAACATCAATACATATGCACAGCAACAACATGAAACACGCTGCTCAAAACTAACATATAGACTAGGGGAATATGCAACACATGCCAAAGGGCAAAAATTCGCTCATATGTTGAAAACTGCGCTACGGCTTGCGCTTCCTTTAGATAAGAAATAGCCATATGGTCAGCAATTTCTAAGCGTTGCGTCAGTTTCGCCAGTTCCCAGCCACGTTGTTGAGCGCGTTGCGTTAACAGTTGCTTAATCTCACCCATGCTCTTTCTATGCACGATTGCAGTTTTGAAACCGATGGTCAGAAAACGCCAAGTCTTAGCAGCAATCGACAAATCAGTATTGAGTGCATAAGCCTCAAAATCATGCAGCCATTGCTCAACATGCGGCGCAAAATGGAATTTGGTTTTCACATCATCCGATTGTGAAATAAAGTGTGCTTTAATTTCTTTTAAGTTGACGCTGCGCCCATATAGTCCATGATGAATCTTGGTATAAACAAAGCGGCCCATGACGCCACTACCTGCAACCAACAACATACTAAATAACGCGACTCCGGCATTGATTGAACCAAAATGGAAATTAGCGTGAAATAAGATCAACAACGGGCCTGTAATACCCAGCATCATGTGTATCCGGAACCAATTGGGAAGCTTGCCCCACTGTTGCAGAAAGCGAACGCGCTTACGCAGCGGGAATAGCAACAAGGAGAGCATCATCAATGCGCCAACGAGACCAAGGTAGTAGCCGAAATCATCGCCTGAGGCATAGTACTTTTTCTGCGCAACAAACAAGCCAAGCGCAAGGACACCAACCATAAAAATAAAGAACAGTAGCCAACTATGCTGTTTGGCTAACACCGTAATTCCAGATTCTCGCTCAGTAAGCGCAGGTGCTGTAAGTGTTCTCATGCTTCCGTTGAAATTATTAAGCTCAGATTTTGTTTTATATATTGTTTTTAAAAAACATGTTTATACAACTTATTCATCTTTCGTTATCTGTAATCAATGAATATATAAAATATTGCGATTACTCAATTTTTCAGTTTAACGCGCTCATCTTATTGATTCAATAAAACTTGTTACAAATAATAATAGAATGATATTCAATTAAATGATACATAATTAAACAATGTGGACCTTTCTACTTTACATCTTGCCGTTATTTTTAGTTTTGTTCTTCTATTTGCGCCGCAATCGGCATCAGGAAGAGCAGCATGTTGACGTTTTAAACGCGGCTGTGGCATCGGGTTTAACTGAACCGCCATCCATGCACCCCGTGTTTAATCTGAGCAAATGTATCGGTTCTGGCTCCTGTGCGTATGCTTGCCCCGAAGGAGCGATTGGGATTATTCGCGGCAAGGGTCACTTAATAAATCCAACGCTTTGCATTGGCCATGGCGCATGCTTAGCCTCTTGTCCCCATGATGCGATTACTTTGGTGTTTGGTACTGAGAAACGCGGCATGGATATCCCGCAGTTGAAGCCGAACTTTGAAACCAATGTAAATGGAATCTATATTGCCGGTGAATTAGGCGGAATGGGGTTAATCCGGAAAGCTGTGGAGCAAGGAAAACAGGCCTTGGAATCAATTACCAAGTCACGCGGCTCTGGCCAGCAATTAGATGTTGTCATTGTCGGTGCGGGTCCAGCCGGTCTCTCAGCATCGCTCGGTGCCATGGAGCATAAATTAAAGTCTGTGACGGTAGAACAAGAAATCTCCCTCGGTGGCACGGTTTATCATTATCCGCGCAATAAGATTGTCATGACGGCACCAGTGACGCTACCGATCATCGGACAAGTCAAAATGGGGGAAATCAGCAAAGAATCATTGTTGGAATTTTGGCAAGGCGTGGTAACCAAAACCAACCTTAAAATTAATTTCAGCGAGCGTATGGAAAAGATTGCCGCGCATGGCCATGGCTTTACCGTCACGACCAACAAAGCAACCTATGAAACGAAGAATGTCTTGCTTGCGATTGGCCGACGCGGCACCCCACGCAAACTAGGCGTACCTGGGGAAGAACAGGCTAAAGTCGTATATCGTTTAGTGGATCCTGAGCAGTATCGAAATCAGCGCGTCTTGGTCGTCGGAGGTGGGGACAGTGCTTTGGAAGCCGCTTTGGCAATTGCAGATGAACCAGGAACATCCGTAACCATTTCCTATCGTAGTGAAGCTTTCGGACGCGTTAAACAAAAGAACCGTGAACGCTTGCAACAAGCGGAGCAAACGGGGCGCGTCAAAGTCGTCCTGCGCTCGGGCGTTAAGGCAATTTCTTCGGAGGGAGTCACCTTGGTTAAAGAAGAAGACACGATGGAATTGCATAATGATGCGGTAATTGTCTGCGCCGGCGGGATCTTGCCTACGCCTTTCCTGAAAGAAATTGGGATTCTGGTGGAAACTAAGCATGGTACGGTGTAAGCGCATAACTTGAAACTTCTCGCGCAGCCGTGGCTGGAGTCGGTATACTGCGCGTTTTATCGTAATTTTCTATATTTCCCGCGCATTCTGCGGTAAATATTAAGTAGCCTCCATGAAACCCACCATCGTTATCGTTGGCCGCCCCAATGTGGGCAAATCCACACTATTTAATCGCCTCACCAAAACTCGTAATGCGCTGGTGGCCGATTTACCTGGTCTAACGCGCGACCGCCACTATGGGCACGGCGTCGTCGGCAATAAACCCTATCTGGTCGTAGATACGGGCGGGTTCGAGCCAGTGGCTAAAGACGGCATTTTGCATGAAATGGCACGACAAACTTTACTCGCCATTGATGAAGCAGATGCAATTTTGTATCTGGTCGATGCGCGCCAGGGCTTAACCGCTCAAGATAAAAGCATTGCGGATACATTACGTAAATCAGGTCGGCCTTTGTGGTTGATTGTGAATAAAGCTGAAGGTATGCGGCGCGATGTCGTCGCGGCTGAATTTTTCGAACTTGGGTTGGGTGATCCGTTACCTATTTCGTCCAGTCATGGCGAAGGTGTGCGCGAGCTGATGGAATTGGTTCTAGAGACCTTTCCTGAAGATGATGCTACCGGCCCTGATCCAACGCATCCCAAAATCGCTATCGTCGGCCGTCCCAATGTTGGCAAAAGTACGCTCCTGAATAGCTTAATGGGTGAGGAAAGGGTGATTGCCTTCGATCAGCCAGGCACCACACGCGACAGTATTCATGTGGAATTTGAGCGTGATGGCAAAGCCTATACATTGATCGACACAGCCGGTGTTCGTCGGCGCGGTAAAGTATTTGAGTCGGTAGAAAAATTTTCCGTGATTAAAACACTACAAGCGATTGAAGATGCCAATGTGGTGGTACTAGTGCTAGATGCTCAACAAGATATTTCAGAACAGGATGCGCATATTGCTGGCTTTATTTTGGAAGCAGGGCGTGCCTTGGTCGTTGCGGTCAACAAGTGGGATGGCCTTGAATCGTATGCCCGTGAACGGGTCAAAGCCACCATCTTGCAAAAACTGAATTTTCTGGATTTTGCCAAATTTCATTTTATTTCGGCCTTAAAAAGCACAGGCTTGTCGCCGTTATTAAAATCGGTAGATTCCGCTTATAAAGCCGCAATGATTAAAATGCCTACGCCAAGGCTCACACGCATCCTGCAAGAAGCGGTGACATCGCATCAACCCCCCAAGAATGGCCCCTTCCGTCCCAAGCCACGCTTTGCCCATCAGGGGGGAAGTAACCCACCGATCATTATCGTGCATGGCACCAGCGTAACAGCGATTTCAGACTCTTATAAACGCTACTTGGAGAACACCTTTCGGACAGCCTTTAAGCTGGAAGGTACGCCACTTCGGGTGCAGTTTAAACAGGGCAGCAATCCGTTCGAAGGCCGTAAACCGCCCACACCAACCCAAGCTGAAGAAAATAGTCGACGTAGAGCTAACCGTGTTTCAAAACGTAAATACGGGCGTTAAACAATTAAAGATCAGTTAGTTACTATTTTTCCATGAGATACGTCCGTGCATTCTTTAGCTTTCGCCAGATAATTAAGCCCCGCCCATAAATTTTGGTCATTTATAGCCGATAAGATTAAAAATAAGAACGCTTACTCTTTTCGTATGACAGGAATTTTGGCTACGAACCCTCTGCACAAAAGCCCATCCCTAATTCAACTAGGCCGTCGCGTCTTGTTTGCGCTTGGCCTATTGACGCTGGTGCTTATCAGCTTATGGATGCTGCTCGCGTGGAAAAACCTTCGGCAATTGCAATTGCAGCGCATGACGGTTGCCGCCACACTTGCCGCACATCATTCGCAAAGCTATTTCGATACCGTCGGCGGTCACCTGGAAAGCCTAGCCAACTTGATCAACCAACGCGACGCTCTAAACCATCCTAAGGTTGCTGAAGAAATCCTGTTTGAATTTAAAATAAAGCATCCTGACTTAGGCGGGGCGACTATCATCTTGCCGACCGGTCAGATGCTGGCTTCCACCGCGCTCAAACCGGGTTCCCGCTTGCCTAATGTGATGGAAAATCCGGAGTGGCGTGCTGACTTTCTTCAAAACTTACAAACTAGAGGGATGTCCCTCAACAAGCCTCAGCGTGGCTATTTGTTAAATACTTGGCTAATTCCTTTACGATATGCCGTTCGTAATAATTCAGGACGCGTTCAATATTTAATCCAAACCTCCATTTTATTGGAACGGCAACAAGCGCTTTGGTCCAACCTGGGTCTACAAGCCGATGTGCAGATTGGATTACTGCGCGAAGATGGCGTGTTGTTATCCATGTGGCCTTTATCTAGCTCAAAATTCAATCCGAAGCTGTTCCAAGCAAAATCCCTATCCGAAGAAATAACGAAAAATGTAACAAACGGCTTTTATAGCGAACCCAATAAATCCTGGCGGAATCAGCGTGAAGGGGTTTACCAGCGCTTACACGCTTATCCTGTGTACACTTTTTTATCCATGCCTAATAGTTTTTTGTTGAGACTATGGTGGAACACGATCCAAGTGCCTATTTATACGCTGCTGTTTCTATATCTAATCGGGGCAACGATCTATAGCCTGATTGCACGACGTTTTGCGCAACGCATGCAAACGATCCAAGCGGTGCTTGCACAAAATACCGCAAGTAATCCAACACGCTTACCCGTCAGCGGTGTCCTGGAAATTGATGATTTATGTAAAGCACTCACAGCCACTCAACATAAACTCGAAGCCTCAGCGAAAACACGGGAACACCAACTCTTACTTGCAGCCGATGCCGGCACCTATACCCTACGTTTACGGGATGGAATGGTTTTACAAGCAAACGATGCATTTTTAGCCATGCTTGGCCGAAATCGGGAAGAAATGGTTAATCACTCATGGGCCACTTTATTCGAGGATGGTGACGGGACAGATGGCAGCTTGTCCGGGCAGTATCCCAGCCAAGAACTATCGTTGCGCGTACTGCGGTTTAAACACAAGCAAGGACAGCCGGTTTGGATATCCTTAGCAGAATACATTGATACTGCAGATGGAGAACCGTTACGCCAAGGCCTCGCAATCAATGTGAGTCAACGCGAAGAATTGCTCGCAAAGGTACAAATACACTCCGATCGACTGCGCTCGTTGTGGCAGCTCGCAACCGATCGCGAGACCCCAGATATCGATAAATTGCGGCACATGCTGCGACTTGGCTTGGACACATTAGGCATGGAAACCAGCATGCTTACAGAAAATGAAAAAGGCACCTTGCATGTCCGATATAAAGTCGGCATGGCACTCCTGTTTGACGAAGGACAATCCATACCGTTAAACGACACGCTTTGCCGTGAAACTATCCGTCACAAAAACAGCCAATTCATTGGTGATTTGAGCATGCTGCAAGAATATGCATCGAGCCAACTAGCCAGCGAATGGAAATTACGCGGATATGTCAGTGCGCCAGTCTGGGTTGGTGATGACATTTATGGCACGCTGACCTTTTACGATCGGCACCCACGCCTGCATTCATTTAGCGGAGAAGATAAAGTCTTTGTTGAATTGCTTGCAGCCTGGTTCGGCAAAGTTTTATTTGAGCAGCAGCAGCACAAAATTCTTGAAACGATGGCGATGACAGATAGTCTGACGGGGTTACCAAACCGTCGTGCCGCGGAAACCTTTTTAGCCAGTGAATTTGCACGCGCGAAGCGAGCCAAGGAAGTGTTTTCGGTTGTGATTTGCGACCTCGATCGCTTCAAGCTGATTAATGATCATTTCGGGCACAATATCGGCGACAACGTACTGCAGCATGTGAGTGCAATTATGCGTTCTGCTTTACGTGAAGGGGATTGGGTGGCGCGATGGGGTGGTGAAGAATTTATTATTTTTTTACATCATACCATTGGCCAAGAAGCGTTAAATGCCATGGAGCGTTTGCGCGAAGAAATTAAATCGCAGCCATTAGCAACGCAACATGGCAATCTCGTATTAACCGCCAGTTTTGGTATCGGTATTTTTCAGAACGATGGCACCGAATTGATCCAGGTATTATCCGAAGCCGATGGATGCTTGTATGAAGCCAAACGTCGTGGCCGTGATCGCGTAGTGCTCAGTGAGTCGGCCACCCGCGGACGCTTGTGGCAAGCAGGCATGTTACAGCATGCTTTGCAAGAGAACCGTATCGTAGCTGCTTACCAAGTGATGGTGCACTTAAACAGCGGTGAAGTTGTGGCCGATGAAGCATTGGCGCGCTTAGTTCAACCCGATGGAAAAATTTACCCTGCGGCAGAATTTGTCGAGGCCGCAGAAGGCATTAACTTAATCCATCAGGTCGATGAAATTATTGCGCGCAACTCCATCGAACGATATAACAAACAGGTTAAAGACGGAACCCACAACGGCGTCACTCATTTCATCAATCTGTCGCCGCAATTCTTGGCTCGACGCGACCTGCTGGATGCCCTGCTGGAAGATGCTAAGAAATTAGCAATGCACTCAGGACTGAATCTACTCCAACACCAACCGGTGGTTTTTGAAATCACTGAGCGCCAATTGCTCGAAGATTTTGGAGCCATGCGCGAAAATTTAAAACATTTGCTGGACTACGGCTTCAAACTTGCGCTCGACGATTTTGGTAGCGGTTATTCTTCATTTTTGTATATTGCCGAGTTACCCATCAGCTATATCAAAATCGAGGGATGGATGGTGCGCAATATGCAATACAACGACCGTATTCTGAGTATGGTTAAGAGTATTGTTATGTTGGCCCAGACGTTGGGAATGACAACCATCGCTGAATGTGTTGAAGATGCCCGAACTGCAGAAATATTGCGTGACATGGGCGTGGATTGGGGGCAAGGTTATCACTTCGGTTACCCTCAAATTGAAAACATGGGAACCAAAAATCTTGCACTAGAGTCATAATTAAGTCTTGATTTCGAAAAAAACATCCACATATCACCTATTATAGTTAAAGCGTTCTTTAAATAGACCGCTAGCGGCGGACTTGCCATTGGAATATACTCGTTCGCTAATTCTTTGATCACAACAATATATGGAGAAGCCATGAGCGGGAAAGGGCAACTATTACAAGACCCGTTTTTGAATACCCTACGTAAAGAGCATATTCCGGTATCTATTTACCTCGTTAACGGAATCAAGCTGCAAGGCCAAGTCGAATCCTTCGATCAATATGTCGTACTGCTTAAAAATACCGTTACACAGATGGTTTATAAGCATGCAATTTCTACCGTTGTCCCTGCACGAGCGGTTAATATATCCGTCGATATGCCGGATGCTTGAAGCAGCCCCGAATGGGGATTGTGTTATTGACGATACGGCAATCTTGGTCGCTTTGGATTTTGGCGACCCGGATGCCGATGAAAGCTTGGAAGAGTTACGTCGCTTAACTGAAAGTGCCGGTGTGTTACCGGTGGGCGTTATTCAAGGCAAACGTGCACGTCCGGATGCGGCCTATTTTGCAGGCAGTGGTAAAGTCGATGAAATCGCCTCAGCGGTCCGTGAGAAGCAGGCGGCCGTAGTTATTTTTAATCATGACTTATCTCCGGCCCAGCAACGCAACTTAGAATTACAAATGAAGTGCCGCGTAGTCGATCGAACGAGCCTGATCCTCGATATTTTTGCCCAACGCGCACAATCCCACGCAGGTAAAGTACAAGTAGAACTGGCGCAACTCGAACGGCTTTCTACGCGCCTAGTCCGTGGCTGGACCCATTTGGAACGACAAAAGGGTGGTGTCGGCCTGCGTGGTCCCGGTGAAACCCAATTGGAAACCGATCGAAGATTGATCGGTAAGCGTGTCAAATCGCTCAAAGAGCGACTAGTCAAACTGGGGCGTCAAAGACAAACCCAACGCCGAGCGCGGGCGCGTAATGCCGTCTTCTCGGTTTCTATCGTAGGTTACACCAATGCCGGGAAATCGACTTTATTCAACCGCTTAACCCATGCTAATGCGTTTGCT
Source organism: Betaproteobacteria bacterium (assembly GCA_024641855.1). Lineage (GTDB taxonomy): Bacteria > Pseudomonadota > Gammaproteobacteria > Burkholderiales > Thiobacteraceae > RBG-16-58-11. The sequence goes on from JAHECG010000022.1 coordinate 24,583, forward strand.
GCGGATCAGTTATTCGCCACCTTGGACACCACTTCACGGCGTGTTTTTATACCCGAAGTTGGCCAAGTCGTCGTATCCGATACCGTAGGTTTTATTAAACAACTTCCACATGGCTTAGTAGAAGCATTTCGCGCCACGCTCGAAGAAGCAGCTCAGGCTGATTTATTACTGCATGTCGTGGATGCCTCAAGCGCCATGCGCGATCAGCAAATAGAACAAGTTAATATTGTCTTGGCTGAAATTGGTGCCGCGCATTTACCCCAAATCCTGATCATGAACAAAATCGATAACGTGAATTTGCTTCCCCGCGTGGATCGTGATGAATATGGTAAAATCTCTCGCGTTTGGGTTAGCGCTGCCACCGGAGTCGGCATGGATTTACTTCGGCTTGCCTTAAGTGAAGCATCGCAGCCAATAACGGCACAACCCGAGCTCGTGCTTTAGCCCTTAAAAATAACACAGGAAATTTTATGGCCTGGAATGATCCCAACTGGGGCAAAAAAGGAAACAACAGCGGCCCTCCCGATTTAGACGAGGTGTGGAGACGCTTCAACGAAAAGTTATCCGGCCTATTCGGTGGCAAAGGACGCGGTGCGGGTACACCCGCCGGACCAGTCGGTGATAAAAACACCAACCCCGCCGGTGGTGTGATTTTGCTGCTCGCCATCATTGCGGTGATTTGGGTAGGCAGTGGCTTTTATATTGTGAATGCACGTGAACGTGGCGTAGTTTTACGCTTTGGCAAATTGGTTGAAATCACCATGCCTGGACCGCGTTGGCATATGCCGTATCCGATTGAAGCCGTAGAAATAGTCGATACCGCGCAAAATCGCCTGACCGAAGTGGGTTTCCGTCAAAATGAAAAGAGCAAGCAGTCCAGCGAGGCTGCCATGCTCACGAGCGATAAGAACATTATTAATGTTCTGTTCGCAGTGCAATACACGATCAATGATCCACAAGCGTTCCTATTTAATAATAATGTAGGCGATGACCAAGTTTTCGTGCGTCAAGTCGCGGAGAGCGCTATGCGCGAGATCGTGGGTAAAACGAAAGTTGACTCGGTATTGAGTGAAAGCACTTTAGTCGCTAACAAAGCTGGCATCTTATTGCAAGGCATGCTGGATCGCTATCAAGTGGGTATCAATGTGGCGAATGTCACCATCCGCCAAGTCCAACCGCCTGAGCAAGTACAAGCCGCGTTTAATGATGCCATCAAAGCCGATCAAGACCGGGAGCGCCAAAAAAACGAAGGTGAAGCCTATTTCAACGATATCGTACCCAAAGCTAAGGGTGGTGCTGCACGCCTGTTACAAGAGGCCGAAGGATATAAGCAAAGCATCATCGCCAGAGCCGAGGGTGATGCCTCACGCTTCAAGCAATTGGTCGTGGAATACAACAAGGCGCCGGGCGTTACGCGCGACCGCATGTACATTGACGCCATGCAGCAGATCTTTTCCAACACCACAAAAATCATGGTGGATCAAAAGAGCGGGGGCAATTTGCTTTACCTACCACTGGACAAGTTAATGCAAAAAGTCACCGAAGGTCATGTTGCATCGCCGGTGAAACCAACGACAGGCGAAACACCGCGTGCCAGCGAATACGAACAAGGTCGCGATTTACTGCGCAACCGGGAAGGGCGGCCATGAACCGTAGTTTTGCATCCATCCTGGTAGTGGTTGTACTGCTACTGGCATCTTTAAGCTTCACTTTTTTTACCGTGGATCAACGCCAACAAGCCATTGTATTGCAACTGGGAGAAATTAAGTCCGTCAAGAAACAGCCGGGCTTATATCTTAAAATTCCCATGCTGCAAAATGTCGTATATATCGATACGCGCGTACGCACCCTCGACACACCAGACTCTGATCTCATTATTACGAAAGAAAAAATCAATATGTTGGTGGATTCTTTTGTTAAGTGGAAAGTCGTCGACCCAAAACAGTTCTACATCAGTGTCGGTGGCGATGAACGTCGTGCCGATCAACGCTTGATGAACGTGGTACGCGATGGACTACGTGCTGAGTTCAACAAGCGCACTGTCGATGATGTTGTTGCTGGCCAGCGCGAGCAAGTGATGGAAAGTTTGCGCCAAAATGCGGATCGAGATGCACGATCCATTGGCGTACAAGTCGTGGACGTTCGACTGAAACGCGTGGATTACTCCGAAGATGCTGAAAGCTCGGTATTTGAACGCATGCGTTCGGAGCGCACTCGGGTAGCCAATGAGCGTCGTTCCATTGGTGCCGCGGTTAAAGAACAGATTCAAGCGGATGCAGAAAAACAACGCGACATTTTGGTTTCTCAAGCTTATCGCGATGCGCAACGGACAAAGGGTGAGGGCGATGCGAAAGCCGCAGCGCTGTACGCCCAGGCTTATTCGGCGAATCCAGAGTTTTATGCCTTCTATCGTAGCTTGGATGCTTATAAAGAGAGCTTTAAGGGCAAGGAAGATGTATTGGTCATCGACCAAAACTCGGACTTCTTCCGCTATTTCAAACACGCCGGCAAAGGCAGCAAGTAAATCGTTATGAATAGTTTGCTGGCAGCCTTTGGGCTGGTGCTCGTGTTGGAAGGCATCCTCCCATTTCTATCCCCACGCCTATGGCGTGATGCGTTTCGTAAAATGCTTGAACTCAGTGATGGCCAGTTACGTTTCATGGGATTGTTCTCCATGTTGGCCGGTTTAGGCATTGTCTTGATTGCCCGTTAATTATGCATACTTGGTTACTCCCCGAATATCTTGAAGACATTTTGCCTCCCGCAGCGAGTGCAATTGAACGTGCGCGCCGCGCAGCATTAGATATATTTGCAAGCCAGGGTTATGAATTGGTTGTTCCGCCATTGATGGAATATCTGGAGTCATTGCTGACCGGTACCGGTCGAGATATGGAGCTTGATACTTTTAAGCTCGTAGATCAATTGAGTGGTCGGCTGATGGGCGTGCGTGCGGATATGACGCCACAAGCAGCGCGCATTGACGCGCATTTGTTGAATCGCCAAGGCGTTACCCGCCTGTGTTATGCGGGCCCAGTATTGCATACGCGACCTGGTAATTTGCAAACCAGCCGTGAGCCGCTGCAAGTCGGGGCTGAGCTGTTTGGTCATGCCGGATTGGAAGCCGATCTCGAAGTGCAAAAGATGCTGATCAAAACGCTTAAATCCTTCGGCGTACAAGCATTACATTTGGATCTCGGTCATGTCGGTATTTTTCGCGCCTTGATGAACGCGGCCAAAGCAGACGAAGCGGTAGAGCGGGATTTGTTCCATGCGCTGCAGGCGAAGGACATTCCCGCAATTACTGAATTAACTTCTAAAATGCCAGCGGACCTGCGTGAAGCGCTTCTCGCGTTGCCCACGTTGTACGGCCCCCGCGCAATTTTGGCCCGTGCGGCAGAAGTGCTGCCGAAATTACCGGAAATCGGGCGGGCCTTGGATGCCTTGGAAACCTTGGCTGAAGACTTATTAACCAGCGATGCAGAGTTGTACTTTGATCTCGCTGAATTACGTGGCTACAACTACCACAATGGCGTTGTATTTGCTGCGTATGTACAAGGTTCCGCTTACGCGGTCGCCCACGGTGGACGCTATGACAACGTTGGCCAACAATTTGGACGCGCCCGCTGCGCAACTGGTTTTTCGTTAGACTTGCGTGCCTTGGCACCCCATTTACAGCCGCAGATTCAAACTCAAGGCATCCTGGCTCCTTACGGTACCGATGCGAAATTAGCTGAGAAAATTGAGGTGCTACGTAGCGCTGGCGAAGTGGTTGTCGTTGAACTGCCAGGGCAAGAGGCATATCGCGCAGAGGCGCGCTGCAATCGTCGCTTAGTGCAAAAAAACGGAGTTTGGGAAGTCGAATAAAGCATTATGGACTGGACTAATTTATAGAGTCCCTTCGCACAAATCAATTGGAAACAGGGTAGAGCAAAATGACAAAAAATGTTGTAGTGATCGGCACGCAATGGGGCGACGAAGGCAAAGGCAAAATTGTTGATTGGTTAACCGATCATGCACAAGGCGTGGTGCGCTTCCAGGGCGGACACAATGCTGGACATACCCTTGTTGTTGCCGGCAAAAAAACCGTGCTGCATCTGATTCCTTCCGGCATCTTGCGCGATAACGTCAAATGCTACATCGGCAATGGCGTCGTTGTTTCTCCGCATGCCTTGATGGAAGAAGTCGATATGTTGGAAAAGGCCGGCGTCGAAGTGCGTGGCCGGATGATTATTTCCGAAGCCTGCCCGCTGATTTTGGCGCACCACGTAGCGCTGGATCATGCACGTGAAGTCGCTAAGGGTGCTGCCAAGATTGGCACCACCGGACGTGGTATTGGCCCAGCCTACGAAGACAAAATAGCGAGACGTGCAATCCGCATGCAAGAGCTTTTTCACCGCGAGCGTTTTGCCGCCAAACTGGGTGAGGTCCTGGATTATCATAATTTCGTCTTGAAAAATTACTTCCATGCGCCCATCGTCGATTTTCATAAAACGCTGGATGAAACCATGCTTTTGGCCGAACGCATTCGCCCGATGTTAGGCGATGTGCCGCGTCAATTGTATGAAGCCAATAAGGCTGGTCAGAATTTGTTATTTGAAGGTGCGCAGGGTACGTTGTTGGATATTGATCACGGTACTTACCCGTTCGTGACTTCCTCAAATTGCACTGCGGGCGGTGCGGCCACCGGTGCGGGTGTTGGACCACATACCTTGCATTATGTTTTGGGTATAACCAAGGCTTACACCACGCGCGTCGGTTCTGGCCCGTTCCCGACGGAATTGTTCGATGACACCGGTAAGTTTTTGGCGGAGCGCGGCCACGAGTTTGGTTCGACCACTGGTCGAGCACGGCGTTGTGGTTGGTTTGACGCCGCTGCTTTGAAGCGCTCGATCCAGATAAATGGCGTATCCGGTTTGTGCGTAACCAAACTCGACGTACTCGATGGGATGGAAACATTACGTCTTTGTACTGGATATAAACTACCTGGTGGCCAAAGCGATATCTTACCGGTCGGGGCGGAAACGCTTGCGGAATGCGAACCCATTTACGAAGACATGCCCGGTTGGAAAGACAGCACCGTCGGCATCAAAAAGTATGAAGAACTTCCGCAGGCCGCACGCAATTATTTGAAGCGTGTTGAAGAATTGTGCGAAGTCCCGGTAGACATTATCTCTACGGGCCCCGATCGTGAGGAAACGATCGTGATGCGCCACCCATTTGCGTAAGCCAAACTAACGGGGCGGCCTAAATGAGTCGCCCTTAATCTAGAAAACACTCAAGATGCCGTTTGCTCGCAGGATCTAGTAAGCTGGCAATCCCTGATTTGGTTTCGGCCTCACGTAACACAGCTTCGAATGCCGAAGCGTCTGGTACTTTCTCGTAAATTTCCATCCAAAGTTCAGGCTCATCGCGCTTCTTCAGCAGACGCCCTGTGACCCCTAGTTGCGTCTGTATTTCACTTTGAATGAGCTGGATCGCCGTTTCTATGGCTGGAATGAGATTGGTTTGTATGCGGTAATAAATATAGTAATGCGGCATGCAATTTATACAGGCACGGAATAGGGGAGTTCTTGCAAGTTCAACAGCGGGCCTTGTTGCGATTTCCAATGCAAACGGTAGCCAGTCGCGCTACTAATTTGAATCACTGCCAGCACATCAAATCCATCTTGCGTACCTGGGGCGACATTCACGATCATGCCCGTTGCCTGCTCCGGCAGATCATCGCTGTAGAGTTCATCACCTGGCTGAGGCATGTCTGCGCTAGCAATATGCGCTAGGTACATGCGTCGCTTGGGCTTTCCCAGGTATTGAGTGCGCGCGACGATCTCCTGACCCGGGTAGCACCCTTTCTTGAAGTTGACCCCGCCGATGAGTTCGTAATTCAGCATTTGTGCCACGAACTGTTCTTGCGTGGCTGGCAGGATGGTGGGAATGCCAGCACGAATCATCAGGTCATCCCAGCAACTAGCCCCAACGGGTTTCGCCAGTTGCACAAGCCGTTCCCAAATGGCCGGGGCTTGATCCGGCATAATCAGCAGTTCAAAGTTATCACCCGCAAGGCGCATGACACTACCAAAGCTAGACTGCATTAAATCGTGAACAGCGGAAGGCGCTGTTCCAGCCACTTTTGCTACAACCGCTTCAGCACCACAACCACCAATACCGATAGATACCCAGGTATCACTGATATCGCTAACCTTCACTTTTGAGCGCATCACAAACATCGTTAGACGTTTTTGGATAACTTCACGTAAGCTGCCTGGGAGTTGTAAAACGTAGCTATTCGTCTCGTTTAGCCATAGCAGACCATTGGCCAGCATGCGGCCTTTTGGCGAGTTGTAGCTGGTTAATTGTGTATTGGCGCCATCCAATAAACGCACATCGTTGGATAGCTGACCTTGCAAGAAAGTTTGCGCATCCTCCCCCGCAAACTGGATTAAGTTAAGATAAGATAGATCAGCTACAATAGGCCCGTTCGCGGCGTATTGTCGTTCGGCATCTGCATGACCGAAGCTTGTGATACTGCCGTTGATGATGGTTGCGCCGTGCGCTTCCAAAGTATGTTGCCAACTTGCGATCATATTCATAGTCCAATGAAAATTACAGGACAAAACCTGAGCGATATTAGGGGTAATTCCCGTACCGATTCGGAATGCTAACATAATGGCGATGGCACTGTTTTTCAAACTCGCATGAAACAATTACGTCCCGTCTATCTGGATTTGCTACGTATTCGTCAACCGCTTCCAGCCATCATTTCGCTATTGCATCGTATCAGCGGTGTCTTTTTATTTTTAGCTATTCCACTACTGCTGACCGCCTTGCAGAATTCGCTTGCGAACGCTGATCACTTTAATTATTTACTGCAAAATAGCTGGTTCAAACTAGGCTTATTTTTTTTATTTCTTGCCTATAGCTATCATTTTTTTGCCGGGCTGCGTTTTTTATTCATGGATTTGCATTGGGGTACTGCGCTTAAAGTTGCGCGACGCTCATCCTGGGCCGTGTTGGGCGCTTTCCTTTTATGCTTTGTGTTCCTAGGGATATGGCTATGCTGAAGCGCGCTATCACTGGCGCACATTACGGCGTTCGCGATTGGCTGGCGCAACGCTTAAGCGCCGCCATCATGGTGATCTACAGCCTGGCTTTATTGGTCTATGTGATCGCACATCAACCGATGAACTATGCAATTTGGCATGCATTGTTTCAGTCTGATGCGGTACGTTTTTTTACCCTACTGTTTGCGCTAAGCCTGTTTGTGCATGCCTGGGTTGGGGTGCGTGATGTATTGATGGACTATGTGCACTCCACGGGTTTTCGATTGGCCTTACAAACGGGCACAATCGTGGCTTTGCTGGTGTATACCATGTGGACTATTTCTATTCTCTGGGGCATGCGATGAGCTTACCGAAACGCACGTTTGATGCCTTGGTAATCGGTGCCGGTGGTGGTGGTTTACGCGCCGCGCTGCAACTGGCGCAAGCCGATCTAAAAGTAGCCGTCGTGTCTAAAGTTTTCCCGACCCGTTCGCATACGGTAGCAGCGCAAGGTGGTATTAACGCAGCTTTAGGCAACATCACGCCTGACAATTGGCATTGGCACATGTACGACACCGTAAAGGGTTCGGATTATCTTGGCGATCAAGATGCTATCGAATTCATGTGTCGCGCCGCTGCGCAAACCGTGTATGAATTAGAGCATTACGGATTACCATTCTCGCGCCTGGATAATGGGAAAATTTATCAGCGTCCTTTTGGTGGTCAATCGACGGAGTTTGGCGTCGGCCAAGCCACACGCGCCTGTGCTGCGGCAGATCGTACCGGGCATGCGATGTTGCACACTTTGTATCAACAAAACATTCGCGCAAAAACACATTTCTTCGACGAATTTTTTGCGATCGATTTAATTAAAGATGAAGCTGGCTATGTGCAGGGTGTTGTCGCACTGGAAATCGAAACCGGCGAGCCGATCTTGATTGAATCGCGCACGACCTTGATCGCCACTGGCGGAGCCGCCCGAATTTTCCGCACCTCAACCAATGCCTTGATCAACACCGGTGATGGCTTAGGCATGGCGTTGCGCGCAGGTTTACCGCTGCAAGATATGGAGTTTTTTCAATTCCATCCAACTGGTATTGCTGGCATCGGCAATTTAATGTCTGAAGCTGCACGCGGCGAGGGCGGCTATCTGATCAACAGCCATGGTGAGCGCTTCATGGAAAACTATGCGCCGCACAATAAAGACTTGGCTAGTCGCGACGTCGTCAGTCGCGCCATTATTTCCGAAGTGCGCGCAGGGCGTGGATGTGGCCCTAATGCGGATCATGTGCTGTTAAAAATGGATCATTTGGGTACTGAAAAAATCCTGTCCCGACTGCCTGGAATTCGTGACTTAGCGCTGCGCTTTGCGCATGTCGATCCCATTGAAAAGCCAATTCCAGTGTTTCCCACCGCGCATTACATGATGGGGGGGATCCCGAGTAACCGTCATGGACAAGTCGTAGCGCCAACCGCTACTGGCCCAGAAGAAGCGGTGCCGGGTTTATATACGGTCGGTGAATGTGCCTGTGTATCGGTGCATGGGGCAAACCGTTTAGGCGGCAATTCGCTTCTGGATATCGTGGTATTTGGACGTGCGGCAGGTAGCCACATGTTGAATTATTTACTCGAAAATCCGTATCCGCGTCCAATCTCAAAAGATGCGACGGATCTAGCTTTAGGCCGACTCGCACGCTGGGAAAAAACCGGGAAGGGCGAAAGTATTCCCGAAATTCGCAACAGCATGCAGCGCATCATGGAAGATCATTGCGGCGTGTTCCGCACCGGTGACAGCCTACGCGAAGGCGTGGAAAAAATGCGGCAATTACGGGAGCGGATGTCCTACGCCGTTCTACACGATCAAAGCAAAATATTTAATACAGCGCGTATTGAAGCTTTTGAATTAGAAAATATGCTGGAAACCGCGTTGGCCAGTATCGTTTC
>JAHECG010000023.1 GCA_024641855.1 Betaproteobacteria bacterium
ACTTATTCAAACTCGATGAATACCGCCGAAGTCCATACTTTAGCATCATCGATCTGGCGCCCGAAGAAATAAACAGGACGATGGCCGTGTGGGCCGTTATGTGGATCGATATTCAGGGTGCCGGATACTTCACGAGGTGCAGGCGATTCACTCATGCGTTCGAAACCTAAAAACATTTCAACGCCGGGCAAATCCTTCTTCAAGCGCGCGGCTTCCAGTAATTCTGCCCCGGTGATTTCCCATTCGAATTTTGGACAGTGCACGAAGGGATTGCCTTTGAGCGGATCACCCACCTTCACATAGCCATCGATCGTACCTTCGATTCGGATTTTTGCGGTCTTGAGATGCGAGACATCGATCTCGATCGCATCCACGTCGCCGTAAGTATCGCTCTTAAAGCCGATGGTCGTTGCCGATTCGCGCCAGCAGGTTTCTTCGCGATGTTCGAAGCCAAGACCCTGGAAATCGTTGATCACGGCATTGGTGATGGTGACCGTACCTTTCCAAATCGCCCAGCGGTAACGATCCTTGACGCGCGCACCGCCCCAGCGGAAGCGCACTTTGCGTTCGGAATAACCCAGCTCTTGTTGCAGATCTCGGCGCCAAATTTCGCCAGTGTGATCCAAAGCGACAATTTCATCCCAACCGCTATCGCCCAGGAAGCGATAATCGATGGTTGCCGGGCCTTTGTGCTTGAAAGCATCGCCCATGATGTGATCGCCGCAACTAATAATGCCGTAGGTGCGCTCGCCAGTGGAAGCAAAGGTATGACGTGCCCGTAAATTGGTGGCAATGTCTTTGCGTGTCAGCGAAGGCGAAATCACGCCGGCCATGCCGCCCTTGGTACCAAACACTGCGGTACCTGGCACACCGCCGCCACAACGACCACGATGCTCGTCGCCCGCCATGGTGGCGCCAATTTTGTAGCCCCGCTCCATCGCCTCTTGATACAACCAGCCGAAATGACCCCAGCTCGAACCGATCTCGATCAAGCGTTCCAACTTTGGATAATGCCAATCCAGAATACAGCGCCGCCCGCCGACATGCGGGATCAACAAATGTCCCTCGGGGTCTTTGGCATACGCTGCCCACAATTCTTCCAGCGGCCAAGCACCGGGCTCTACGCCGCCACCCTTGGTGTCTTCATTCCAATCTACTGAGCGCACATGCTCGCCGGTTTTCAGGAATGGGAACTCGGGATCATGATCGTGCAAGAACACGACATTATGATCGCCGCCAGCGCAGGAACTGCCGCACCACTCAGTACCGGGATAAGCGACAAAGCTACCATCCTGAGTGATCTGTCGAATCAATTCAACGGTCTTGACCCAACGTTCGGTGGTGATGTTGAAATCGTTATGCGCGAACGCCAAGACATCGAGGCCGGTTACGTCGCGACCATAGGTTAGGTTGTAACTGGTGGAGTTGGTGCCGATGGTATCTTCGGAATGCACATGCAAGTCGCAATAATAAATTCGCGGTGCCGCTAAATTTTTATCGACTGTAACGTAGAAGGTTTGCGGTTTGACCCAAGGATGCTCCGGCATACGCGCGGTCACCGCGAGCTCACCCGCTTGATCGGTGGGCAAATCTTCCAATAGCAACACGGCCCAATCTTTTTTCGCCAGCTTCGCAGTCTTTTCATAGACGGGCTTACCGTCTAAAGTCGCAGAGACGACAACGGTCTCGGCTCGATCGCGGCAGGTATTGCCCCATTCGTCCTCAGCGCGTAGCCGCAAAGGAAATTTTTCGCCGCCGCGCACAATGCGCGAACCGGCCCACTGTAATTGCGCTGGCGCGCCCGGTACGATTTGAATCACGAGATCGTCGCCCACCGCTGCGAAGCGCGAAGTCCCTAGTGGATCGACATAGCAGCGGATCTTGAAATTTTCTTCCACAAACGTTTGCACGCGCGTTCCCGCGCCACCAAACCGGCGATCGCCAAGGCGAATCACAATGTGATCGCCAGCTTTGAGATAACCGTCGAAGGTATCGACGATCACCGCTTTTTGAAATGGCCGCTCATGGCCTTTCTGGTCAAAACGTACGCTGAGTTTCTGCACTGTCGCCGGGCTCTGGCCTGGCAAGGTTGGGCTGGCATGATATTCGGCGGAAATAAAGTTGGCGCCCGAAGGCTCGGTGTTTTGAAATAAGGCCCAATCAGAATAAAACCGAAACGTCGCTTTAAACCAAGAACCATCAGCCATGCCGGAAGCACCGAGCGTATAGTCGATGACGATTTCCTGCCAGGAACCGGCGACGATGGTTTCAACATTGCAACTGACGGAACCCAAAAAAGGCATGTCTTTGGTCATGGCGTACAAGCCGGGGGGCGCAGTGTATTCACCGAGCGTTTTCTTCAATTCTTCATGGGTCATTTTCTTCATAAATAGCTTTCTTTTACTTTGAAATAATTATTGATGGCGAATAAAAGCCCGGCCAGTCATCTGGCCAGACTCCTATTACAAATTAGAATGGCCAGGGCGCGGCTGGATTCCACACCGGGATACCCATGAAGGCATACCAAGGTGCCATGACAAGCACGCCGTAAGCGATGGCGATCAACACTGAGACCCAACCGACTTTGGCATAGTCAGCCATGCTGAACGTGCCGCTGCTGTAGGCGATCACGGCAGCCGTAATCTGCGTCGGTAGCAGGTACGCGAAAGTATCGGTATCGGATACCAGCATGGTGAACGCAACAGGATGTAAACCAAGCTTGGGCGCTAGTGCCAGCAGGATCGGCGCAAGCATGGTGATCGCCGCCACGTTGGACAACATGCCAAGACGAATCACATGCGTACCCGCCATCAGAATCAACAAAATCATCCACCAAGGATGACCGGTGGCCAGCGGATGAATAATGTCCGACAACCATTTCGCCAGGCCCGTACTACCCATGGCTGCCGACATAGAAAGTGCGCCAGCCAACAACAAGAAAGTGCCCCAGATAGTACGGTCTTGAAGCTCTTTCCATTTAAAGCCGAACAGGCCAGGAATAAACAGAATCGACAGACCGATCAATGCAGAGGCCCATGATTTGATGCCATGCCATGGCTCGGTCACCCATAGTGCAGCGATGAGGCCGAAAACGGCCAGAATCATCCATTCCGCTTGGCTGGTTTTGGGTTGATCAGCATGCTGCTTTTGAACAGCCTCATATCCACCATGTATACCGACACCCTTGGTTTTGAAGTAACGTTGCATCCACCACTGCGTAATGACGAACATGCCAAGATAGGGCCACTGCAACTTGAACCAATCGAAATAGGAAAGGCTCAACGCCAATTCCGTATCGAATAGACCCACTAATACCAAGTTCGGCAGATGCGCTGTCATGATGCACATACCACTGATCATGGAACCGTAGACCAAGGTCTGAATCACGATCGCTTTTTTACCGGCACGTTCCTCCGGCGTATCGCCGAACATATTGGTAATCCCGTTGACCACCGGTAGCAGCGTAGCGGCACGAGCATTCGCCGCAGGGATAATCAGCGACAGCACCATGTTGGCGCCGAACATCGCCCAGATCACACCATTGACCGTTTTGGCTTTGGCTTTATTCAACAAAGCCAAAGCGATACGCCGATCTAAACCTGCCGCTTGCATCACGGCGGCAAAAATAAATGCCGCCAAGCACAGGAATACCACAGGTGCAGTGAAGCCACTCGCTGCCTTGGGAAACTTTTCAACGGCACCACTCATCACCAGCAACATGGGAATCAGCATGCCGGAGATTCCGACTGGAATCGCCTCGGTGATCCACATGATGCAAGCCCACACCATGACTGCCAACGTAGCTTTGCCCGGCAAGGTCAGACCGTCCGGCGCCGGCATCACCAACAGAATTAAGAAGAATGCGATCCAAGCCGCGACGAAACCGCACGCACACTTAGTCGGAGAACGCCCGGAATCGCGGATATTCGTGCCCCAGTTTTCGAGGAATCCGTTATTTGTCTTTGTTTGTTCACTCATGGAGAACCTCTTTTCTTTATAAATTTGATGCGGTCAACGCCACTAACAATACTCCAATGACTTTATCTCCATCCTTCACGGGGGCAGAGATTTGTACCGACTCGATGTTGGTGCTGGGATCCGGCTTGCTTTCACCTTGCTGCCAAACCTTTCCATCCTTGAAAGAACTATCGAAATTGGGCTTGCCCTTGCCGATATAAATGGCTGGCATCGAAGTAAAGGCTACGCGATGGCTTTTATCGCCAGTAAGTACGATTTTATTAATCACTTTAGCGTCGATATTCATCCATTTCGTCATTAATTGACCTGCAGGGTGATCAACAAACGCTTTGACGATCGGATCAACCTCCTTGAGTTCACGCCACTTAGCGTTGCCCATCATTGGAATAGGACCTTTGGCATTTGCGTCTTTCACCGCTTTGACGATTAGTGGATCGGCCGCCCAACCCACTATCTGCTTTTTGAAAGCATCGATTTTCGGCTGCATTTTAGACGTGACATCCCCCGCCAACACGCTCCCAGTAAAAGGGATCACCATTAACCATGCGAATAACAATTTGAAAGAATTTCTGCGGTTCATCATCTGCTCCTAATGATTTGGTGTTGTTAAATCTGGCCGCCTATGTTTGCTTTTAATAGATATTCAGTGGTCAGCGTTATGTTCGTAACTACGGTTTTAAGGTTGCTTTACACCCTACCACCGCAAGGCTAGTATTCGCCAAGGCACCCGACCTGTATGTCGGCCAGCAGACACAATAAGAACTTCTGAATATACCCGTTCGATGAGGGATCGCAGTCATGGATAAAACGCGTGTAGGCCGCCCTAGCCCTGGGTCTGTCGCAGCACCACAACCGGATATTTTGGCGCGTTTTCCCACCCAGGATGCTGACTATCTGCGCAGCATTGCGCAGAGTCACCGCTTCGCCAAAAACGAACTCATTTTTCATGCTGGCGCCCCAGGCAAACATGTGTACTTTTTACGCAGTGGGCGCGTAAAAATTTACCAACCCGCACACTGCGGCAAGGAAGTGATTCTGTGGTTTTGTTTTCCGGGCGATATGTTCGGCTTTGCCGAAGTCGCACAAGGCGAGGGCCGAGTCGTGAACGCGCTAGCCTGCGAGGCATCCGAAGTTCTCAGTGTTACCCAAACACAATTTACGGATTTTCTGCGTACGCATCCTGAGTCCAGTCTGCTAGTGATGCAGTTACTCTCCTGCCGCATGCGCACGTTGGGTGATGTGATCGTCAATCTTGTCAATGATGACGCGCAAACCCGTATCATGAAGCTGATCTTGCGTCTGAGCGCACGGCACGGCATACGGGTCGGACAAGACCTCCATCTGAATATCGATCTCACCCACCAAGAAATCGCCGATATGGTGGGAACGACTCGGCAAACCGTGACCAGCGTACTCAGTCAATTACAAAAACGCGGCCTCATGCGCTTAGAAAATCGCCGTATTCTGATCGAGAGCTCGGAACTCATGGGTGAAATAGCGCCCCCCGATTGATTTGCCGACTGCACTATGGGACTCAGGGGTTATCGCGTTAAAATAGGATCCAAAAGGAGCTCTGCATGCGTATTTCCATTATTGCGGCGATGGCCGCCAACCGCACCATCGGCATTGAAAATCGGCTCCCTTGGCATTTGCCGGACGATTTAAAACGCTTTAAAGCACTCACCATGAATCACCATATCGTGATGGGTCGCAAAACCTATGACTCTATCGGCAAACCTTTACCGGGCCGCAGCACCGTCATTGTCACCCGTAATGTGGACTACGCCGTACCGGGTTGTATCGCGGTCAATTCACTCGATGCCGCACTCACGGTGAGCTTTAGCGATGAAGAAGTGTTTTTCGTCGGTGGTGCCGATCTTTATCGGCAAGCGCTGCCGATCGCAAATCGTATTTATCTCACAGAAATTCAACGCGTGTTCGATGGCGATGCTTTTTTCCCAGAGTTCGATAAAAGCCAGTGGACAGAAACCGCGCGCGAACCCCATCGCACCGAAGGCGATACGGGTTTCGACTATCATTATGTAATTTACGATCGCCAGTAATAACAACCATACCCACAGACTTCAACCATTATTAATGGAGAGCACCATGCGCAGTTTCTATCTTGCTGTCTTTCTGACTTTCTCGCTGATAGCACCCACCAGCTTTGCCGCCGACAAAACCGAACTTACGTGGTATGGCCATGCCGCCTTTAAACTCAAAACCCCGACTGGGAAAATTTTGTTGATCGACCCGTGGCTAATGAACCCCGCCAATAAAAACGGTAAAGACGATTTGGCCAAACTCGATAAAGCCGATTTAATTTTGATCACGCATGGCCACGCCGACCATGTTGGCAACAGTATCGACATTGCAAAAAAAACTGGTGCGCGCCTTGTCTCTACATTCGATTTAGGAAAAGGGCTGACAACCTACGCGGGTTTTCCTAAGGAGCAATTGGGTTTCGATACGCAAGGCAACTTTGGTGGCGAACTGAACTTGCTCGATGGCGAAGTCAAAATCACCTTCATTCCTGCGGTGCATAGCTCTTCGGTGATGAATGAAAACGGCAAGGATTTACATGATGGCGGAAACCCCGGCGGATTTTTGATTCACGTTAAAAAAGGTCCCACCCTGTACCACACCGGCGATACCGACGTATTCGCCGATATGGCCCTGATCTCCAAATTTGGCAAAGTCGATGTCATGCTGGCCTGCATCGGCGACCACTTCACCATGGGCCCGGAACGTGCCGCCTATGCAACAAGCTTAGTGAAACCGAGTACCGTCATTCCGATGCACTTCGGCACGTTCCCCATACTCGATGGCACTCCCGATGCTTTTGGTGCCGCACTTCGCAAACAGCATGTGCGTAGCAAATTGCAAGTCATGGCGGTGGGGCAAACGCTTAAATTCTAAGGGGTGCATATTTCCATGCAATTCAGTCTGAGCCACCTGCTCAGGCTGCGTAAGCAGGCTAATTGGGGTAACCCCACCCTAGTCGGTTTGGAATTGTTTTTGTTGGTGTCCGTTTATTTGTCGGGTGGTTCACGAACGACCTGGCTCGGGACATTAATCCTGATTTGTGCCGGCGGCCTGGGTGCCTGGATAGGCAACACCCGTCGCCAGCGTCTACTGCACGACGTTCCCACTTCACGCATTGCCTCGGCGGCACAAGGCTATGTCGAGTTGAATGGACGCATTGCGGAATTCGAAAACGAAGCATTGCCAGCCAAACTGAGTCATACCCCCTGCGTCTGGTATCGCTATCTAATCGAGGTACAGAATTCGGACGACGAATGGCGTACTGAGGAATTTGGCGACAGCGAGCTTCCTTTCCGCTTGGACGATGATACCGGTTACTGCATCATTGACCCAAGCGGTGCTGAAATCACTACCACGCATAAAAATGTTTGGGTCGAACTTGATCATCGCTACACCGAATACTTACTACTGCCGGACGACGATTTGTATGCCCTCGGCGAATTCGCCACTCGCGGTCCAGATACTTCGCCACAAGCATTCAAACGCGAAGTCGCGGAATTGCTAGCCACTTGGAAAACCGACCGTAACCAATTATTGCAGCGCTTCGATGCGAATCAAGATGGCGAGATAGATCTACAAGAATGGGATCGAGTGCGCGCAACAGCTGAGGCCCAGGTGCGTTCATTGCTAGCCGAGCGTGGCGCGGCCCCAGCGCAACACTTCCTCAGCCAACCACAAAACCGCCGACCCTACCTGCTTTCCAATTTAAGCCACGATCATCTCAGTCTGCACTACCGTCTCTGGGCTTGGGGGCATCTAACCATATTTATGGCTGGCTGCGGTGGATTGGCTTTTTTCTTTTTGCGCTAACGCAATAGTATCCATCCACTCATCCAAATCGCCAGCGCTCCACCTCCTAAAAAAAACACCAAACCTAAGCTACGCCAAAAACGATAATGCCCCGCCAACGTCTCCGGCGGTCGTGTCGATAATAAGAAATGTCGGTCATGTTCCGGCGCTGAAATGCGGTGAGCGATAGGCCGAGATATTAGTTCCGTTTCTTTTTGCCGCGCCAGCCGGAACGCTTCACGGTGCATGTCCTCCCACTCATCCGGATCGATTCGTCCATTGCGATTGGTATCGAATCGATGCAACAAACTAATGGGATCAGCTTGCCAAACACTTATCTGGGTAGACACTTCGTCCATTTTATTAAACGGTGTCTGCCCTGGGTCATGGGTAGAGAAATCGCCTAACACATACAGTGCATCACCCGGCATGATGCGTTCTTCCGTGATGCGCGCATCACCTTCATACCAAATCTGCTGATGTGCCGATAGGATCTCCGCTTGATATGGAAATATCCTGGCTGTGCCCGTACTATCTTCGATTCCGAAACAATACTGACTCGACTCGGATTGCTCGGGCCAAAAGAAAAGGTTAGAAAATAAGGTCGTGACCAAGTCGTGCGCATGACCCGCTTCACCACGCCGCGCTACTTCCCATCGATACCACAAACAGGGAGTACCTGAACGACCGGTCATTAGTGGTTCGTTTTCGAGTTGCACGGCTCGACCCAGTAATTCAACATAGCCTTGGGGCGCAGTCGCGATGTTGCTGGTGGGAATATCTTCGATCAAGCGCGCTCGGCGCTGGCCGTGCTGCCAGATCCAAAATCCCACCATACTGAGCAGTGCACAGTAAACAATGCCGAGTGCAATCTTGCTAATCAGGGGGAAGTCATGCAGGGCATACCATGCCAACAACAGCACGCCCAGAAACAGCGCGCCAGTGGCCAAACCCAGCGGATTCGAGCGATGCATCAGCCAAACAGCTGTTTGATGTCCACGTCCTGTTTTTCTTCGTCCTTGAAATCGAGTAGGTCAAAGGGACGAAAATTGAAGCGCTGCGCGAGTAACACATCTGGAAATTGTTCGATGCGCACATTGTTGATGTTGACGCTCTCATTGTAAAATTCGCGGCGATCGGCAATTGCATTTTCCAGGCCGGTAATGCGCTGTTGCAGGTGCTGAAAATTATCGTTGGCTTTCAAATCAGGATAGGCCTCGGCCAATGCAAATAGGCCGCCTAGGCCTGCGCGCAAGGCACCCTCAGCCTGACCCAACGCGGGAATGTTTTGCGCTTCACGTGCTGCGGCCACACCGGCGCGCGCCTGCATGACCTTCTCCAGCGTATCCTGCTCGTATTTCATGTACTGCTTGCAGGTTTCCACCAGCTTTGGTAATTCGTCATGGCGCTGTTTGAGCAGCACATCGATATTGGCCCAAGCTTTGGATACATTGTGCTTGATCTGCACGAGGCCGTTGTAAAGCATGACGAAATACACCACACCGACCACGATCAACCCAAATATGATGAAACCAAAAATCCCCATGCTTGCCCCCAGTCAGATTACAAACATCGCCATGAATGCGATGGTTTCAAACTACCTGGGACCCATAGTAAACGGCGCGGGGTGCTTGGGCAACACGGCGGCTTTTCAGTTAGTGATTTTGTTGCTCTTCCTGCAGATCACATAGACGTTGGTCAATTTCCAACTCAGCTTCGTGCCAGTCCTGTTCCGGATGACCGCCAATGAAGCCGCGCTGCTCTGCGCGGAAATAAGCAGCATCACAAATCATCCGATAGCGCTGCTCGGGGGTGACAGCAATACCAGTATTTGCAGTATTCTTAGCCGTTTTGCGTTTAACCGCCTCGCCATTACCTTTGGTTGAAGACGTAGTAACACGCGTGCTGGTTTTTTTTACCGCAGGCTTACTGGCATCTTTCAACGCAGCCTTAGGCGTCGCCACTTTCTTAACCGCGGTCTTAGCTGCCGTTGTTTTGGCGGTCGTCGTCTTTTTAGTTGTTGATGCTGACTTTGGAATCGCCGCAGTTTTCTTGCTTGCAACAGTTTTACTAGGGGTTTGAGTCATTGCGGTATCTCCCATCATAAAGATTCATGTATCACTATAACACGCCGATTATGACGAATGCATTGCAGCCACACAACAACTGTTTAGTTGTCGATATCGGTTCATTGTAGTACTGAGCAATGCTTATGCCAAAAAATCAAGCCGCACTAAAACAAGAAAAAAACAGTAATGAATTGATTATAAAAGATAAATAAAAAAACAGAGATATTCAGTTCGCACCATTAAAGTGCGAACTGAAAAAAGCAGAACCGACTTCGTGCTAGGCCGTGCCGCCGACCGTAAGACTATCAATCTTAAGGGTTGGCTGCCCGACTCCAACCGGCACGCTCTGGCCTTCCTTGCCGCAAGTACCGACACCGGGATCAAGCGCCATATCATTGCCGATCATAGAAACCCGTGTCAGCACATCCGGACCATTGCCAATCAGCGTGGCGCCTTTGACCGGATAGGTAATTTTACCGTCTTCAATCATGTAAGCTTCCGCTGCTGAAAACACAAACTTACCGCTGGTGATATCCACTTGGCCACCACCGAAATTTGCGGCATACAAACCATGCTTCACCGATTTGATAATTTCTTCCGGGGTTTTGTCGCCATTGAGCATGTAGGTATTGGTCATACGCGGCATCGGAATGTGCGCAAACGATTCGCGACGCGCATTGCCAGTCACGCCCACGCCCATCAGGCGCGCATTCAACGTGTCTTGCATATAGCCTTTGAGGATGCCATTTTCGATCAGCACCGTACATTGCGTTGGATTGCCTTCATCATCGACGTTCAATGAACCGCGCCGACGTGCCAACGTGCCATCATCCACCACCGTCACACCTGCTGCCGCGACTCGCTCACCGACGCGACCAGCAAAAGCCGAACTACCTTTACGATTAAAGTCTCCCTCTAAGCCATGGCCGATCGCCTCGTGCAATAAAATACCAGGCCAACCCGCACCCAACACCACAGTCATGGTGCCCGCCGGCGCTGGGCGCGCGTCAAGATTGACCAAGGCTTGATGCACGGCTTGTTGGGCGTACTGGGTCAAAATCTCATCTGTAAAATAAGCATAATCGAAACGACCTCCACCACCGGAAGATCCTTGCTCGCGGCGCCCATTGGCTTCTGCGATGACTTGCAAAGATAAGCGCACCAAGGGGCGCACGTCAGCAGCGACTAAGCCATCGGAACGCGCCACCAACACCACTTCGTACTCGCTTGCCAGTCCAGCCATCACTTGGGTAATGCGGGGATCTAAGCTGCGCGCAATCTGTTCCAGTTTTTCCAGCAAAGCGACTTTGTGCGCATCTTTTAAGCTGACCAATGGGTCGTGCGGTAAATACAAAGCCGGGCGCTTAAGCTGTAAACGACCCTGCTGGTCGTGGGTCAAGCTCGGTACTTCCACCCGCGCTTGCGCACCGGCATTGGCGATGGCGCGCGTCGCGGCCGCAGCTTGTTGCAGAGCCGGCAGGGTGATGTCGTCGGTGTAGGCAAAGGCAGTTTTATCACCTGCGACCGCGCGCACGCCGACGCCTTGTTCAATACTAAAGCTGCCCGATTTAACCTGCCCCTCCTCCAAACTCCAGCTCTCGGCGCGACTGTATTGAAAGTACAAGTCCGCAAAATCAACATCGTGCGTCATAATTTGGCCTAACACCTGCTGCAAACTCGATTGATCGAGTCCATAAGGGGCGAGCAGATTATCGTGCGCAGTCGCTAACAGGGTTTCGCCTTGGATTGCAGTTTCCGTCATATTCAACCTATCGATTCAATTCACATTAACAAAAATTAGCACTTATGCAAGGTACGGTGTTGCAGCGCCGGCAAACTCTTACGCAAACTGCCTTGATAGGCAGGATTTACGCCAGCAATGACAATGCCTGAGCCACGTGGCAAACGATCCAAAATCACACCCCATGGATCGACGATCATGCTGTTTCCGTGCGTCTCGCGGCCGGGAAGATGATAGCCCCCTTGCGCCGGTGCAATCACATAAGCCAGATTTTCAATCGCGCGCGCGCGTACCAGTGTTTCCCAATGGGCTTTACCAGTGGTATCGGTAAATGCAGAAGGCAAAATAATGATGTCTACATCGCCCATGGCACGGAAGAGTTCCGGAAAGCGTAAGTCATAGCAGATGGATAAACCCAACTTGCCGAAGGGCGTATCGACCGTCACGATTTCTTTGCCAGGTTCGATCGTCGCTTGCTCGTGGTAATGCTCATTACCGAGATCCAGATTAAACAAGTGAATCTTGTCGTAGCGCGCCATGACTTTACCTTTGTCATCATAGACTAGGCAGCTATTGCGCACTTTATTCGGAACGCTAGCCACGAGTGGAATCGAACCACCAACTAACCAAATTTTGTGCTTCTTGGCTTGATTCGCCAAAAAGCGTTGAATCGGGCCTTTGCCTTCTTCTTCACAGACGGCAACTTTGTCGGTCTCTTTCATGCCCATAACCGGGAAAAATTCAGGCAAGGCCACGAGCTTTGCACCTTGCTCCACGGCCATTTCAATTAAGCGTTCCGCCTCATCCAGATTAGCTGCAACATTCGGTCCTGAAGCCATTTGGATCGCAGCCACTTTGAACACCCCGGGCTGCGGTTTGATTTTAGCGAAACTGGTGCGGGTTTTTTTCTTGGCGAAGCTTGCAGTTTTTGTACTCATTGCAGATCCGTAATTTGAAGTTTAATTGTATCGATGGGATTGTCGTCGATCATTTCTATCCGCTCAGCCTCCAGCCCCAAGGCAATCAGCCAACCACGTAACTCTTCCGCTTGCGCAATCGATTCATCTCGCTTTTGATGATGCAAGCGTATGCGCGTGCGATCTGATTTCGCATAAGCTGCGAATGCCTGCTGCAACTGTGACTCAGCACGAACGACTTGGCCACTGCGTGGCGATTGCCAAAATTCTGAGGGCAAGGTGAAGGTCTGTGCAGCGCACTGCGCGGCACAGAGTAAGCCAATCATTATCGCCAGCACACTACGCGATTTGCGTTTCATGGCGCAACTTCCTTTGCTTTAGTGTTGACCTTGACCACCACTGGGTTCTCCCACGTGCCAGTCACATCATATTCATAAGACGCGATCCGTCCCAATGGGTCCTTCAACAGCTTTTGCAGTACAAAGGTACCAACCCCCGCAACGGGCCCTCCAAGAAAGGCCAACAAAGAAACGCTATCGCCCACGACAGGCACTACTTTAACGCGCAAGTTCTGCGATTCCCTAGCTAAATCGGTCGCCCCGCTCATCGTGACTAAGGCCGCAGGGCCTTGCATCACAAAATCGTTCGTACTAATCACGCCCTGATTTACATTCATCACACCCAAAATACTATCAAACGCAAAGCCTTCACTAAAGATATCGCGAAAATCCAGCGTCAATCGTCGCGGCAATGATTGCAAACTCACCAAACCCAACAATTTACCAACACCTGGATCGACTTTCATGAATTGTCCTCGATGCGTATCGAGCGTCATATTTCCACTCAGCGTTGCTAAATTAAAATCCTGCGGGCTACCGCGCCAACTAAAGTCGCCGTTGAGTGTTGCTATTCCCCCCCGAATCCGTTCCGGATAACCCATACGCGCCAACAGTTTTCCGACGTCCTTGACATCCAGATCGACCTTTAATTTTGACGTCGGCTGAACCAGCCAACTCTGCCATACCCCGTTTGCGTTTAAAGTTGCCTCTGGGTTGCTAACGCGCAAACGCTCAATCAGCCAATCATTTCCCTGCTTATTGGCTTGCAACTCAATTTTGCCGAGATTGGCTTTTTTTAACTGCATATCGTCTATCACGATATCTAAAGCGGGTAATTGCAAATCATGCCCACCAGCGGCTTTGACGCCTCGCGCCGGCGCTGCTTCTGGGTAAACAAGACGTTGAAAGTGCGCCGTCATGCGGCCACCTTCGCGTTCGCGCCAATTCACATCGCCCTGCATCTCATCACTACCGACCGAGGCTTGCCAAGCTTCGTCTTTAGATACCGCATCCAACTTAAAATGATTAAAACGGCGGCCCAGAAAATCGAGCGTCTGCACATTAAGTCGAATGCCGGATAAAGGCAGCAAAGGCGGCTCTTCCTCACTAGAATAAATAAGGTTGCGCCATAAATCCGCATCGAGTTTTTCCAGTTCGCCATCCACCCACACACCATCTCGCGTGGGGTTGGCGACGGCGCCCCCTAAACTAATTTGGCCTTTGACAATTTTTGCTTCGACGCCCTGAATATCACGCAAAAATTGTGCGGATAGTTGCTTACCAAAACTTAACTTAAGCGCATCATGACTTTGATCAATATAGTTGCGTTCAAATTTTAGCTGCTTTGTTTCCGATGCTAATTTATCGAATGGATAAGGGAGTTCAGAGGCCATACCCGTCAAGTTGGACACCACCACCGCATTCACCGCCCGCTTGCGAATCGCGATCGAAGCGGACCACTCGGAACCACCTTGCAAACGCTGTGTAAACGGACCAGTGAAAGCCTGTCGCAATCCTTCCGCGCTAACGCGTCCCGCAGCGCCAATACGCAACACACCATCTGTCGTAGTGCGTGAACTAATCGTCACCGGACCACCCAAGACCTGGGCAGTGATTCTTGGAATCGTAATGGCGCGATCGGTAAATTCAAGCTTGCCGCTCGTTTTGTCTAACGCAGGGGCGTTGGCTGTCAGCCAAACCTTATTCACTTGAAATTGATAATTTCCAGCAACCCGCGTGTCTTGCAAATGCTCCAAGGGCAAGCGCAATGAGAGTGCCAACTTCCCATTACCCTCAGCACGCATCTCCTCTGCAAACCCCTCCAGACTCTGTCCAACTGGGCTCTCCTGAATAAAGCGCAAGTGATCCATCGTCGCGCCTTGCGTTTCTCCATCGATTTCCAGCACAGGTTCCACATGCGCCAAATCTGCTATCGCGATTTTTGCCCGCAAAATCCGCGTATGGAAGATGCTGCCTTGCGCACCGTTGATGTCCATGCGCTTACCATGAAAATCTAAATTCGCTTGTGCTTGTTCGATACGTGGCCACGCTGGCACGTACTCTAAGATGCCGTCCTGCACTTTGGCGGTCACTTGAAAAATCCCGGTGCGATCATCGACAAAGGGGAAGTCGTTGAGCGGGCCTTTGAGTTTCACGCGCACATCATCTGAAGTGCCTTTGAGAATAGCGGTTTGTACCCAATGATGGGTTTTCTCGCCGACTACGCGCGGCAAGTAAAGATAGGTCGCGGTCGCATCGGCACGCGTCAAGCGGCCTTCGATATCGGCCTTCCCGACACCGTCGGGCAAATTCTCATACGTACCTGAAACTTCACCCTGCAGATGGGCATTGGCAAACATCGCCTTTTCGATGCTCAACCGCATGCTTCGATTTTTAATACGCCATTTCGCCGCGACATTCATTTCATCGAATTGCAAGGCTTGTCGAAACACGAGCGGCATATCTATTAACGTTTTTTTTCCGGTCAGTTTAAGCGTGCCGCCGTTACGATCGGCTTGCAGTACACCGTTCACGTTCGTGAAGCCCGGTAATTTACCCAACGCCTGTATGCCAAGTTCACTGAATTCGCCTTGCACACTGTAATCCTGCGGTGCCTCTGGTGCCCCGCTCCATTTCAAAGATAAGGTCTTAAAAGCGCCTTGCGGTGAGGCCTCTTTCAAGCGATTGCGTTGTCCTTCACTTAAAGGTAGATAGTTGGATAACGCTAACAAAGGGGAAATACTAAGACCTTCGACGCGAAACTCACCTTGCTCCGGTCGTTTTTCGGCGGCTGCTTCGTAACTCCCGTACAAGTTTTGTACGCTGAATCGGCGTCCCGCCCCTGCATCGAGTTGCATGCGCTTGGATTCAAAAGCAAAGCCATGCGGCAGAATCCGCCACCCAAGATGCCCGGAAAGTTGTGCCACATCCAGCTCAGGCAATTTCAAGCCTAAGCGGACTTTGACCTTTTGCAATTGCACCTGTGCCGATAGTGCAACCGGCCTTCCCTGCTTAAGCTCTGTCCATAGACGCATCGCCCCCGTACCGCGGCTAACACGATACGGTAATTCTATCCAGGGACGCCAAGCCGCAATGTCCGTCTGACCGAGATCGACGAACAGGGCACCCGACCAGTCCTGCCAATGATCTAAGGACTTCCCGCGCAAGTCCCCGCGCAAATCAAACGTAGAAGCCAACGCCTTAGGGGCATTTGCGACAATACCGAAACGATGATGTTTGCCGTTATTGACCAACCGCAGCCCAACATCTGTCAACAACAGTGGAGGAGCGTCACGCAACGCATCGCGCCACTCCAACATCGCGTGATTCAGTTGAATGGACTCTTGTCGCAACAGCCAATTACCAAAATCACTCGGGGTTGTACTGTCGTTCAGTGCAGTTGCAATCCCCTTCACAAAAATTAAACCATTGGCTTCCCGCTTAAGTTCGAAGCGCGGGCGCGTAATCTCCAAGCGATGCAAGCGCAATTCCGCAGTCACCATTGATATCCAGGATAAGGTCGCATCAATGTGATCAAAGCTTAAGGTCGGTAAGCCTGCAGGATCATGTACCACCACTTGTTCCAGTATCAAATGCGGGCGCAGCCCAAGCCAACCCGATTCGATCTTTGAAATGGACACCTTTTGACCCAAGGTTTGGGAAATTTTCATCTCAATATCGGGACGATATTGATCGATATTTGGCAAAATCCACCAACGCAATGCGACCACAACCGTAGCGAAAAACAGTACCCACGCCATAACGGCGTAGAATAAAATGCGGCGGAAAAGGGGAATCCAGGAGGCCAAAATATGAATAGCAATAGAAGAAAGTGAAATTATGCCAGGAATATAGCCAAGCGCGGGGCTGCAGACGCGATATAGTTTAAACAGCCGTACCCGGCTCAAGGTTATATTCAGTCGCCCAGGGAACAATTTCGCCTCGGGCTTTGTTTACCTTAGTATGGGACTGTTTATCATGAATTCAATATTTGGTTTTGAATTAAAATAACGCGGATTTTCAACAACAATAATGAACCCCGTCATCGAGCACCTGCCACGGTTACGCCGTTATGCAACCGCACTAACCCGGGACCAAGAACATGCCGAAGACCTTCTGCAGGACACCTTGGAACGCGCCTACCGAAAATGGCATCTATGGCTACCCGGCAGCAATTTACGTGCTTGGCTGTTTAGCATCATGCATAACGTTTTCATGAACCAGCTGGCACGTGATGCAAAACGACCAACGGCCATCTCGTTGGACGAAGCCATCAACGAATCAACGGCGGCGCGCAATGAAACGCAAATGGAAGCACGCGACTTGCTCAGCGCACTCGCCAAACTATCGGACGAGCAACGTGAAGTTGTCTTGCTCGTGTGTTTAGAGGATTTGAAGTATGAAGAGGTTGCCTATGTTTTACGAATTCCGATCGGTACTGTCCGCTCGCGTCTCGCGCGTGGCAGGGAAAGACTTCGCCGCTTGATGGAAGGACTGCCCAGCGAAGACAATGTATCATCCTTGAAAGTCGCCAAATGAGCCTACAACATAATCCTATTCATACCGAAGACTTGGTTGCCTTTGCCGACGGTCAATTGGATCCGGCGCGCGCGCGCTTAGTTGCAATTTTCCTCAACGAAAATCCCGCCGCCGCCCAACAAGTCGAAGCATACCGTCAACAGAGCGCTGAGTTACATCGGCAATTCGATCCATCGCTGTCCGCTCCCATCCCCCACTATTTACTACCGCCTGAGCGTTCGTCCTTTGAATTACGTAAAAACCTTGCGACAACGTTATCCTCTCGCTGGAGCTGGGCAATTGCCGCCTCCTTAGCTTGGGTAATCTTGGGAATATCGTTGGGCTGGATATTAAAAGGGCAGCAAAGTACTTTTGCCGAACCCTCTGTCTTGGCCGGCAATACATTGCTGCACCAAGCCAGTATTGCGCATGCCGTCTACGCACCGGAAGTCATGCATCCGGTTGAAGTGACAGCCAAAGACGAAGTGCATTTAGCTAAGTGGTTATCGAAACGCTTGGATCGAAAGCTTGATATCCCCTCTTTTTCTACGCAAGGATTCAGCTTGATTGGCGGAAGACTGTTACCGACCGATAGCAACAACGCTGCTGCGCAATTCATGTACGAAAATAAACATGGGCAGCGACTGACGCTGTACGTGCGAGCAATGGCAGAAAAAGATGCCGATACCTCGTTCCGCTACGGTGAGAACAAAGGCATCGGCGTATTTTACTGGGTCGACCAAGAATGGGGCTATGCACTATCCGGCCCCTTCGATCGCAAAACGCTGTTCAATTTGGCTGATACCGCTTATCGGCAATTCAACCTTTAAGCTTGCAAACGTTTAGCCTGCGGCGCGACTCCCGCGCTTACGATCAATTTCTTTCAGGAAGCGTTTGCGCACGCGGATGAAGTGCGGTGTGACTTCGACCAATTCATCATCCTCGATAAACTCCAAAGCGCGCTCTAGGTTCATCTCGATTGGCGGCACCAAGGTCACCGCTTCATCTGTACCGGAGGCACGCACGTTGGTCAGTTGCTTACCTTTTAGCGGGTTAACCACGAGATCGTTGTCACGGGTATGAATGCCGATGATCATGCCTTCGTACAATTCATCGCCGGGGCTCACGATCATACGGCCACGATCTTGCAAGTTAAATAACGCATAAGCGACGGTTTTTCCCATGCCGTTGGAAATCAACACGCCATTGCTGCGGCCTTTGAGTTCACCCGGCTTGATTGGGCCGTAATGGTCGAATACGTGATACAGCAAACCGGTGCCAGAAGTGGCAGTTAAAAACTCGGTTTGAAAACCGATTAAACCGCGCGCCGGAATCATGTACTCCAAGCGCACCCGGCCTTTGCCGTCCGGTTCCATATTGAGCAACTCGCCACGACGCATGCCGAGCTTTTCCATGATGGCGCCCTGATTGTTGCTCTCCACATCGACGGTAAGCATTTCATACGGTTCTTGCTTTTCGCCATCCACGTCTTTGATGATGACCTGTGGGCGCGATACGCCCATCTCGAAACCTTCACGACGCATGTTTTCGATCAGAATCGACAGATGCAATTCACCACGACCAGAAACACGGAATTTATCCGGGCTATCGGTATCTTCAACCCGCAAAGCGACGTTACTCAACAATTCACGGTCGAGACGCTCACGAATTTGACGGCTGGTGACGAACTTGCCATCGCGACCGGCGAACGGCGAGTTGTTTACCTCGAACGACATGGTCACGGTTGGTTCATCCACCGATAAAGGCGGCAAGGCTTCCGGATTGGCTGGATCGCAAAAGGTATCGGAAATATGCGGCGCTTCAATACCGGTAATCGCGACGATATCGCCGGCACTGGCTTCTGGTACTTCGATCCGATCCAAGCCGTGGAAACCCAGCACTTGCAAAATCTTACCGTTGCGCTGTTTGCCTTCATTTTCGACCACGACCACTTGCTGACCGGGTTTAACGCGGCCACGTTTGATGCGACCCACAGCAATGGTGCCAACGTAGCTGGAATACGCCAAGCTCGACACTTGCAACTGAAACGGGCCATCAGGATCAACGTCCGGCGCCTTCACATTTTTAATGATGGTTTCGAACAGCGGCGTCATATCACCCTCGCGTACTTCAGGGTCGAGGCTGGCATAGCCATTCAATGCCGAAGCGTAGACAACGGGGAAATCCAACTGTTCTTCCGTCGCACCCAGCTTGTAGAACAGATCAAAGGTCTGATCCAACACCCAGCTGGCACGCGCGCCGGGGCGGTCGATTTTATTGATCACGACAATCGGATTCAGGCCTTGCGCAAAAGCTTTGCGCGTCACGAAACGGGTTTGCGGCATGGGGCCATCCATGGCGTCCACCAGCAGCAGCACACAGTCCACCATCGACAATACACGCTCCACTTCGCCGCCGAAATCGGCATGGCCCGGGGTATCGATGATGTTAATACGATATTCGGTATCGCCCTGTTTCCAGCGCAATGCGGTGTTCTTAGCGAGAATGGTAATGCCGCGCTCACGTTCCAGATCGTTGGAGTCCATGACGCGCGTACCCATTTGCTGATGGGCGGCGAAGGTGCCGGATTGTTGCAGGAGCTTGTCGACGAGCGTGGTCTTGCCATGGTCGACGTGCGCGATAATTGCGATGTTACGGAGATTTTGAATCACGGGATGCACCAATAGGGTAACGGCTAAAAAAGCCGACCATTATACCTGATGCCACGCCCTAATTGCTTGTTTTATGGTGTAGATTTAATCCAAGGTCATGCCAAAGCCTGATTTCAAAGAGTTTTGGCTTGAAAAACCGCTTAGGCCTTGGGCACCGTCTCTTTAAACACCTCTAAAGCGTTCAAACGATCTGCCAGTTTGGCCAGATTGGGGTGGGCTTCACGCCAGTGAATCTCAGGAAAACGAAAATCCAGATAACCCAGCGTGCAACCAACGGTAATATCCGCCAAGTTCATCAAATCCCCAGTACACCACTTCTTTTCGCCCAATTCTTCGGACATAGCTTCCAAACCGCGAAATACCGACTGCTCTTGGCGCACAATCCAGTCATGACTCTGATGTTCTGCTGCACGCTGGGTACGCTCAATAAAGATCAGTGCTGCTGAATCCGTCACACCATCCGCCAAAGCTTCCCAACGCCTGACTGCGATGCGCTGACGATTGCCTTCGGGAATTAAACGCGATACGGGTGTGACCGTATCCAAATATTCGGCGATGACGCGCGAATCAAACAGCGTGGCGCCGTCGTCCAGCACTAGTACTGGTACTTTTCCCAGTGGGTTGAACTCCGAAACTTTCGTGTCTGGCGACCACGGAATATCCACCACAAATTCAAGTTCAATGTGCTTTTCGTCAGCCACGATACGCACTTTGCGCACGAAGGGGCTGGTCAAGGATCCGATTAATTTCATGATAGTTCCGCTGAATTATTATTACGCCGATGTCACCGGAATCACTGTACCGGGCCGGATATAGTCGGCCATTTGATTGAAATTCAAATAGCGGTAAATATTATCCGACAACGGTGCGATCTTATCTTTCACTATAGCCAGATATTCTTCGAGTGTGGGCATTCTGCCGAGTTTCGCGCACACAGCTGCTAATTCCGCCGAGCCAAGGTAAACACGGGCATTTTTACCCATGCGATTATCGAAGTTGCGCGTACTGGTCGAGAACACCGTAGCGCCATCGGCTACCCGCGCTTGATTGCCCATACACAAGCTGCAACCCGGCAATTCGATACGCGCACCGGCACGTCCGAACACGCCATACACGCCCTCTTCGCGCAATTCATGTTCATCCATGCGCGTCGGCGGCGCGATCCACAAGCGCGTCGGGATCAAGCCCGCATCTTCCAGCACCTTGCCTGCGGCACGGTAATGGCCAATATTGGTCATGCAACTGCCGATAAACACTTCATCCACTTTATCGCCGACCACGGCTGACAAAGGTTTGATGTCGTCTGGATCATTGGGGCAAGCCACCAAAGGCTCCTTAATCTCATTCAGATCGATTTCCAACACATACGCGTATTCCGCATCAGCATCCGGCTCTAACAAACTAGGCTGATCAATCCAAGCACGCATCGCATCGATGCGGCGTTGCAGAGTGCGAGCATCTTGATAACCCTTGTCAATCAAGTTCTCCATCAACACGATATTGGAATTCAAATATTCGATCACTGGCGCTTGATTCAAACGCACGGAACAGCCATTGGCAGAACGCTCTGCGGAAGCATCGGCAAACTCGAAAGCTTGCTCGACTTTCAGATCCGGCAAGCCTTCGATTTCCAGAATACGGCCGTTGAACACATTCTTTTTACCCTGCTTACCAACCGTTAATTCGCCCTTCTGAATTGCGGCATAAGGGATTGCATTTACTAGATCGCGCAAGGTAATGCCCGGCTGCATTTTGCCTTTGAAGCGCACCAGCACTGATTCCGGCATATCCAGTGGCATCACGCCCATGGCCGCGCCAAACGCTACTAAGCCAGAACCTGCCGGGAAAGAAATGCCGATCGGGAAGCGCGTATGCGAATCGCCGCCAGTGCCGACGGTATCCGGCAGCAACATGCGATTGAGCCAAGAGTGAATCACACCATCGCCCGGCTTCAGCGCAACACCGCCACGCGAGGATATAAAATCCGGCAACTCATGCTGCAGTTTGATATCCACTGGCTTGGGATAAGCGGCCGTATGGCAGAAACTTTGCATCACCAAATCGGCGGAGAAGCCGAGACAAGCCAACTCTTTCAATTCGTCTCGCGTCATCGCGCCGGTGGTGTCTTGCGAACCCACGGTGGTCATTTTCGGTTCGCAATAAGTACCGGGGCGTACGCCGGGTACGCCACAGGCACGGCCAACCATCTTCTGTGCCTGCGTGAAACCCTTACCGGTATCCTTCGGCATAATGGGTTTGATGAACAAATCCGAGTGCGGCAGACCCAGCACTTCACGCGCCCGCGTCGTCAGCCCACGGCCGATAATCAAAGGTATACGGCCACCGGCACGCATTTCATCCGGCATGGTCAGCGGCTCAAGCTTGAACGACGAAATCACTTCGCCGGCAGCATTTTTAACTTCGCCTTTGAACGGATAAATCGTGATCACATCGCCCATTTCCATCTTGGAGACGTCGCACTGAATCGGCAGTGCACCGGAATCTTCGGCGGTGTTGAAAAAAATCGGCGCAATCTTGTTGCCCAGCACGATGCCGCCGGTGCGCTTGTTAGGCAGATGCGGAATATCGTTGCCCATAAACCACTGCACGGAATTGATCGCGGATTTACGTGAAGAGCCGGTACCCACCACATCGCCCACATAAGCCAAGGGCAAGCCTTTTGCATTCAACTTTTCGATCGTGGCCAAGCCATCGGGCATCTTATTCACCAACATCGCTTTGGCATGCAGCGGAATGTCCGGACGCGACCAAGCATCTTGCGCCGGAGACAGATCGTCGGTATTCGTTTCACCCGGCACTTTGAACACGACGCATTGAATTGACTCGGCAAGTACTGGCTTGTTGGTAAACCACTCCGCATCGGCCCAGGATTGCAGCAAGGTTTTCGCGTGCGCGTTACCGGCCTTGAATTTTTCAACGACGTCATGGAAGGCATCGAAAATCAGCGCGGTGTGTGACAAAGCCTGCACCGCATCCGGCGCCAGCGTAGCGTCATCAAGCAAAGCGATCAGCGTATGCACGTTGTAGCCACCAAGCATGGTGCCTAAGACTTGCACCGCGTGTTGGCGACACACTAACGGCGTTTCAACTTTTCCAGTAGCCACATCTGCAAGAAACGCGGCTTTTACATAAGCGGCTTGATCCACGCCCGGTGGCACGCGGTTTTCCAGCAGATCGAGCAGAAAGTCATCTTCGCCTTTCGGTGGATTCTTGATCAACTCAACCAAAGCGGCGACTTGTTCAGCATTGAGCGGGAGTGGCGGCAGTCCTTGGGACGCGCGCTCGGCTAGGTGTGAGCGGTAGGATTCAAGCATGGGGAGTCACTTTATACGGCGAAAAGGATGGTGAATTATACCATTCGACGACATCGCACTTGAGGCAAACCATAGCAAAGAAATTTATGGGGTAGGCGTAAAAATCTTATGCACCAGAGCCGTGCAAGGCCATAACAACCCTTTCTCGCAGCATGGGAATAACCGCTTTCTCAAACCAGGGATTCTGTTTCAGCCACAACTGATTGCGTGGACTCGGATGCGGCAGCGGTAAAAATTCCGGCAGATATTCCTGATACATCTGCACCGTCTCGCGCAGGGTTTTCTTTCGACGTTTACCGAGGTAATAGCTCTGCGCGTATTGACCAATGAGCAATGTTAATTGGATCTTAGGCATCATTTCGCGCAACCGAGGATGCCACAGCGGCGCGCACTCCGGTCTCGGTGGCGCATCGCCGCGCGCGCCTGAACCAGGAAAGCACAAGCCCGTGGGAACGATTGCGATGTGTCGTTGGTCATAAAACTGCTCACGCGTCATTTGCAGCCAAATGCGCAACCGATCTCCAGAAACATCGTTCCAAGGAATACCGGTTTCGTGCACCCGTCGACCCGGTGCTTGGCCAACGATTAAGATGCGCGCCGTTGCGGACGCACGGAGTATCGGGCGCGGCCCCAAAGGAAGATTGGCTTCGCACAAATGGCAGGCGCGGATTTCGGACACTAACGCATCGAGTTTGGTCATGGCATTATTGTAGTCATCCCCACACGCTGAACTGAAGAAAGACAACATGAAACAGCTATTAATTATCCTTACCCTACTCCTCTCCAGCGTGACACACGCGGCGGACCATCCGCTTATTACCCAGTTACTGGCCCAAGATAAGACGCCACCGGGCGTGGTATTTGAAATCGTAACCGGCGACCCCAAAGCCCTAAGCTGGGCCGTGCCACAGGTGGCAGACTACGCCAAACGCTTGCGCGAGCACTTTCCCAAACTGGAAATTGCCGTCGTCACCCATGGCCAGGAAATGTTTGCGCTGCAAACGGATAAGCGCGGCGCTTCGCCTGAAGTCCATGCGGAAATCGAGCAATTAGTGAAAGAGCAGCACATCCCGGTCCACGTTTGCGAAACCTATGCCAAATGGCGTGGTATTGGGGCGGAGGCTTTTCCAGATTACGTAAACGTAGCTCCCGCTGGATCAACCCAAGTAAAGACATACATGGAACTTGGCTACATGCTGATTAAAATCAGCGCCCCCATCAATGGAAAGCCCGCACGCTAAGAGCAGTAAATATGGGCCATGATCGGGTAAAATAGCGGCTTTTGCGCTAGAAAGCCCGCCATGGAACTGTCCACACTTACCGCTCTTTCCCCGCTTGATGGCCGTTACGGCTCTAAAATTGCGGCGTTACGCCCCATTTTTTCCGAATTCGGGCTGATGAAGCACCGCGTGTTGGTGGAAATCGAATGGCTGAAGGCCCTCGCCGCAGAACCTGCTATCGCCGAAGTTTCCGCCTTCTCTGCCGCCACCATTGCCGAACTGGATGCCGTAGCCGCAAACTTCAGCGAAGCCGATGCGCAAGCGGTGAAGGACATCGAAGCCGTCACCAACCATGACGTGAAGGCTATCGAATATTTTCTAAAGAAGCGCTTGGCGAACAACGCACAAGTGATGCAAGTCTCTGAGTTCATCCACTTCGCCTGCACTTCGGAAGACATTAATAACCTGTCCCATGCACTAATGCTAAAGAGCGGTCGCGATAGCGTGTTGCTCCCTTCTTTAGATGAAGTGATTAGCCGCCTCACCGAACTGGCTCACGCGTTAGCTGATCAACCGATGCTCGCTCATACGCACGGACAACCTGCCTCACCCACCACGGTCGGCAAGGAATTCGCGAATGTCGTATACCGCCTACGCCGCGGCCGCGAGCGCGTTGCTGCGGTGAATATGTTGGGCAAGATCAATGGTGCCGTAGGCAACTACAACGCCCATGTTTCCGCCTATCCCGACATCGACTGGGAAGGCTTCGCCAAAAAGTTCATCGAGAGCCTCGGCTTGGAATTCAACCCCTACACGATTCAGATTGAGCCGCATGACTACATGGCAGAACTGTTCGATGCCGTCGGCCGTATCGACACCGTGTTGATCGACTTCAATCGCGATGTCTGGGGCTACATCTCCATGGGCTACTTCAAACAGAAAGTGAAAGCAGGTGAAGTCGGCTCCTCTACCATGCCGCACAAGGTGAATCCGATCGACTTTGAAAACTCCGAAGGCAACTTGGGGTTAGCCAATGCCCTGCTGCGCCATCTTTCGGAAAAACTGCCGATCTCGCGTTGGCAGCGTGACCTCACCGACTCCACGGTGTTGCGAAATATGGGCGTCGGATTTGGTTATGCGCTGCTGGGTTATGAGTCCTGCCTGCGCGGCCTGAATAAACTCGAAGCCAATCCGTTGCGCCTCGATGCCGACTTGGAGGCCAATTGGGAAGTGCTGGCGGAGCCGATCCAGACGGTGATGCGGCGCTATGGAGTACCCAACCCCTACGAGCAGTTGAAAGAACTCACCCGCGGCAAGAGCGGTATCACGCGCGAAGCTTTGTCGACATTCATTCAGGGCCTAGCGATTCCGGATGAAGCCAAAAAACAATTACAGGCACTCACCCCGCAAAACTACACCGGTATCGGCGCTCAGTTGGCTAAGCGCATTTAACCGCGCCGATTCACCCTTTAAGATCGGTAAATAGTGCCGATATTACCTATACTGACCCTAAGGTATCGGTATGAGTAATCTCAGTCACTCGCTTCTACAACTACACGATCTCGCCAGTTTTCTCGATACGCAAGGTAATCTGGAACTGAGCTTGGGCCAACTCGCCGAAATGGCGGCAAAAATCCTCAATGCCGAGCATTGTTCCATCATGTTGTTGGATGAAGAAGAAAAAGACGAGCTCAAATTACGCGTGTTCGGCAACTTTGGCGGCTTACCCGATGCTGCCTTCAAGCAAATCACCAAAAAAGGCGAAGGTATATCCGGCCATGTGCTAGCCACGGGCCAACCCCTACTGGTCGAAGATATCGAGAAATCCGAATTCGCCACCGTTGCGCGGCGACTAAGCGCCGGCAGTAAAAGCCTCATTTCGGCGCCTATCGTCCTACGGCGCAATATCGTCGGCGTGATCAACGTCAGCGACCCAAAATCCAAACGCCCATTCAATCTCGACGATTTGCACTTGCTGGACGTCGTCGCCCTATTCGTGGGTAAGTCGGTGCAGGTAGCACAACTGCAAAGCATCCTGAATTCCCGCTTTGCCCAAATAGCCTTGGCGCAAGAAGCCAATAACGCGATTGGCGATGCCATGGCTTTCGTCAGCGACAATCCGAATCAGTTGGCGAAGATACTCGCCAAATCTTTTTTCAAGGAAATGAGCAAGGCCGGATTCAGTTCCACGCAAATCATCCACGCGGCCAGCGAGATCATCAATCAGCTGAACTCCAACCTGAGTAAGCACAGCAAACGGCTGGAACGGAAATAAGCGGCATTCTTCTCCACTATTTCACGAGGAGAAGAAAAAATTTGAAATGCAAAGACCGCAAAGACGCAAAGACGCAAAGAATTCCTGCTTTTTCTTTGCGAACTTTGCGGCCTTTGCGTTGAAAACAGTTCTAAAAAAACGCTTAATGCACGGTCGGCGGTCCGCCCTCATCCGGACGGCCATTCGCAATTTCCTCCGGGCTTGCATCACGGATCGCCATCACACTCACCACGAACTTCACGGTTTGTCCGGCGAAAGGATGATTGGCATCGATGGTGAGTTTACCGTTTTCGATTTTGCTCACGCGGAACATTTTGGCTTCGCCTTGCTCACTCTTGAATTCGACTTCGGCCCCAACATGGCGAAACTCAGGCGGTACGTTTTCAATGTCGTCGGTAAAGGTCAGCGCGGGATCGTGTGCCCCGAAACCATGCTCTGGTGACAAAGAAACTTCCAGCTTATCCCCGGGTTTCGCGCCTTCCAGCGCTGCTTCGACTTGTTCAAAGAGGCCGCTATCCGCGCCATGCACGTAGCCGATCGGGACATCCGACTGCTCCACCACTTGGCCTTGTTGATCGAGAATGGAATACGTAATGTAAACCGCTTTATTTTTGCTGACGATGGCATTGGACATGACAAATACTCGAGGGAAAAGAAGAAATTTTACCCGAAACGCGCCCTGCCCGCCCGCTGCATTAATGCGGCGCTATTTCCAGCGTAATGACCATCTCACGCAGTGTACGCAAGGGCCAAGCCAAGCGGATGCTCACGGCTTGCATGATTTTTTCGAATCCAGCCTCTGATTGCGATACGCTGAAATGCGGCATCGCCGTGAAGCGCACCGGCTGACTGGCGTGCAAGATCAACTTGCCACCCAATACATCATCGGAGAGCGTAATGCTGTCCATCTGTTCGATGTCGAGCTTCTGTCCGAAGCCGCCTGGGACATTTCCTTGAAACACGTATCGGCCTGCCGGGCCATCGCAACTCGGTAAGGCGAGATTGAGTTCGGTGGTAAACCAGCCGCGTGGCTCACCGCCAAAATGATACTGTGCGCTGAATCGATTTCCATCGATGCGATAAGTTTTTTCGATTTTCAACACTTCAACAGCCGCTTCGAAGCCAGCCACTAGGCCAACATGATCAAGTTCATGATATTGGAGATCATAGGGCTCCAGTTGCGCATGCAGTGAATCAGCATCGAGCCAGCGATCAAGGAACAAGGCACGTGGATGTGTATCGTCGTTTAAATCCTCCGGGAAGATT
The DNA here is from genome assembly GCA_024641855.1 of Betaproteobacteria bacterium. Taxonomy (GTDB): domain Bacteria; phylum Pseudomonadota; class Gammaproteobacteria; order Burkholderiales; family Thiobacteraceae; genus RBG-16-58-11. Next base: position 28,164 of record JAHECG010000023.1, read on the forward strand.
TCATGCTTAAACGCCACGCGATCATGCGGCGAAGCGATTCCCTCGCCATGGTGCCCATGACCATTTTCACCCAGATGGATTTTGCGGTAGTAATGCTCGTGCTGCCGCGACAAAGAGTCGCCGAAATTATGCGATAGCGCATAAGCATCCAACTCAATCACGGTTGCGCTGGCATCCAAGCGCACAATCGCTTGCAGCGTGTCATTATGCAAAAACAATTCATCGTGGCCATCAAAATCGATATCGCCTTGTTCACGCTCGGGCCGGGATTCCAATTGATCCAAACGATGTTCTAACTTCACCATGGCGTTATAAACGGCGCGGCGCAAATGCGGTAAATACAAGCCGCCAAATAGACCATGCCAATAAGCGTCGTTGGCTTGCGCTTGATACAGCAAATCCAGTAACTCATGCTGCGGGCCATGGCCATGCAAGGCATGCACGCGTTCGGACAACCCCAGCATACGCTTGTGCATCCAGTTCGATTCGGGATAGCGGCTCAAAAAGTTTTTCCAAATACCGCCCCGCAGAAACGCTTTTTGCTGATCGAAACGCCCTTGTTGTTTGCTTACTTCCACTAAATCGGCATAAGTGTTTGCCGCTGCAGCCGGTAAGGTCCATTCGTTCATTTCGATATAGGACGTGGTCGGCAGATACACCACGCCGTGCGTTTTAGATTGGGCATGATATTCATCGTAACGTTGGGTCTGAATAATCGGAGAAGCCAGCACGCCTTCGATAAACAAGCGCAGCCAGCCCTTTTCATAAACCCATTCGTAGGTTTCCGGCCAGATGCCAAATTTTTCGATATCGTCGAAATACACAGCCGCAGCTTGATGACCGGCTTGCGCCAGACTTTCGATATAGCGCACGGCTTCATCGGCCGGGGAAAACGGCAAGCGATAGCGCAGCGCTTCGCTGATGGGAAAAAGATCCAACTGACGACCATCTTCCTCGGTGGTAAAAAACCCATTCAATTCTTCGCTGCGTTTACCGCTGCACAAAAAATGGTAATCATCCACCGTCACGTAGTCGATACCGGCATCGGCCAAGGCCGGCACGACGGTCGCTTCCCACACGCGCTCGGTGAGCCAAGCACCCTTGGGGCGTGCGCCCAGTTTCTTTTCCAGTTTGTCGGACAAGACTTTGATCTGGCCAATACGATCGCGATTCGGGATCACCGCCAATACCGGCTCGGTATCACCTGCGCCAAACAATTCTGCCTGTCCACGCGCCACCATCTCTTGTAGTAGCCGCATGTCTTGTGGATAGCGCTGCAACAAATAGTCGAGCAGCCAGCCAGAAAAATGTACGGTAAATTTGAAATCGGGATAGCGATGCAAAGTTTCGATAAAAGGACGGTAGCAACGCTGGTGTGCATCCTCCAACACCGCATCGAAATTACCCACTGGCTGATGGGCATGGACACCGAGCAATAACGCAATCGTACTCATGGGAATTTTTCGCTAACTGCCACGGCGCATGGTGCCGCCTGTTTCGACGTTACTGTCGGTACCGTGGCTAATGGGTTGATCCAACACGGCCGGTAAAGGGAGTCGTAAATGCCGGTATAAATTTTTTAGGTTTGAACGGTACAGCGCATCGAACATCGCCACACTGTGCGCGGGATTGTAATCACCAAACCACCAAAACCAGTCTGAACTTTCGCAATCGGCCAATTGTCGTGCCGCGGCTGCTTGCTCTTCTTCGCTCAAGCGGCCACTGGCCATCACATGATCGTAGCTTTGCTTGGCTGCACAAAGTAAATTCCAGGCGTGATTTTTAGCGCGATCGCCGATCCAAGTGCTGAACGTGCCGTACACCCAACTACCCGCCACAACTTGCGGCAACTGGCCTTCTATTGCGCAACTTGATCCGCCATTACTGCACTGTTGCAGGTATTCGCTAAAGGTCGTCATACGGATCGTCGGATGGGCGGCCAGTGCTTCATACACTTCGGAAAGAAAATAATAGCCGTTGTAGGGGTAGTATTCCCAAGCATTCTCACCATCGAGAATCACCGAGACCACTGGACTCTCCGTGGGCGGTGCACTGGCGTAGATCAACTCTAACTCATGCACAAAATTCGCAACGGCATCACGCGCATACCACTTGGTATATTCAAAACCAATCAGGTCTGAGAGATGATCGTCACGGAAAAAGCAGTGGATTTTCTGCTGCTCATCTTGCACCCGATAGGGGCGATACAGATATTGCGACTTCTCCGGCTCGTCACCATTCGATAGACGTAGACTATTCGCCAACACCCCCGTACCGGTTGCCGCCCACTGCACGCCGTGCTTGGCCATTTGCAGTAGTGAGGATTTCGAGATCGAACCCTCGGCCGGCCACATGCCATTGGGTGCACTGCCAAAGCGTGCGGCATGTGAACGGATGGCGGAATCGATATGAAAGTTCATGCGCTCTATTCCGCCCGGATAAACCTGCGCTTCCGGCAAAGGTGCATCGGGCATGGCGTCGCGCGCACTGTTGAGATCGATCAGCAAGGGGGCGATGGGATGATAGTGCGGGGTCGTGGAAAGCTCGATGCGCCCCTCTTCCATCAACTTGCGATAACGTGGAATCAAACCTGAAATCAATTCGCCATACAACTCGAACAACAAGCGTCGGTCTGTGTAACTGAATTTACTGCCTTGACTCATCAAGCGCGGCACCAATTCGTAATTGCGCCGTACTGACTCGCCAGTCCAGATCAAGTGATACCAGGTCACCAAGTCGGATAGATACACCCCGGAGAGATATTCAAAATGACGGCTTTCATGCTCATCAATTTCACGAAACATATTGAGCAAGCGCTGATAAGACGGATAAGGCGCGATCATGTTGGCGTGATTGCAGCGGAAGCAGCAATCCAATAACAAATCACGTTCTTCAACACTCAAATCGTTCAAATCCTCCCGTGCTAATAAACGCAGTAAAGGATCGCGTATCTCGCCCGTTTTGAATTGCACTGCATAATCCTCGAGCTGATCAAGCAACACCGGCACAAAATTCACAACCGCCCGCATTTGCGGTTGTTGCTCAAGGTGAAAGGCCATATCGGTATAGTCTTTGGCCGCGTGCAGATAGGTCCAAGGCAATACAAACTCGCCGCTGGAATAATCGCGATAATCCGGCTGGTGCATGTGCCAGCATAGGATCAGATTTAACTTTCGGGGTACTTCGCTCATTATTCGGCAATCGGTTAAAAATAGCATTTGGGGCTAAGAGCCCAACCGACTCCTAGCGCACGTGGTGAATATACTGCCCCAGCATTTCCGGTGTCACAAGCGTCACACCACGATCGGTGACATAAAACCGTTGCGCATCTTTTTCACGGTCAAAGCCAATTTCCATCCCCTCAGGAATATGGCAGCCCTTATCGACAACCACCTTATTCAACTTCACATGCGACGCAATTTCCACATGCGGCAAAATTACCGAATCAGTGACTTCACTATTCGCATTAACCCGCACGTCAGAGAACAGTAAAGAACGTCGTACCGTCGCACCACTGATGATACAGCCGCCAGACACCATGGAATCAACCGCCATGCCGCGCCGATTATCCTCATCGAATACAAATTTAGCCGGTGGCAGTTGCGCTTGATATGTCCATATCGGCCATTTCTCATCATACAAATTTAGATCCGGCGAGATTTTCGCCAATTCCATGTTTGCTTCCCAATAAGCATCTACCGTGCCAACATCGCGCCAGTAAGGGGCGCTGTTTTGCACGCCGACGCAACTCTCGGAAAAACGATGCGCATAAACCCGATAGCGCGAAAGTAGATGCGGAATGATGTTATGTCCGAAATCATGCGTGGAATTAGGATCATCCGCATCGCGAATTAATTGCTCGTATAAGAATTTCGCATTAAAAATATAGATGCCCATACTCGCCAGAATGCGGTTTGGATCATCCGGCATTGGCGTGGGATTATCGGGTTTTTCATCGAAGGCCACCACGCGTTGATATTCATCTACGCTCATCACGCCGAAGGATTTGGACTCCGAGATCGGCACCTCAATGCAGGCGATGGTTAAATCGGCCGCAGAGGCCGCATGCGCCGCCAGCATCTCGCCGTAGTCCATTTTATAAATGTGATCGCCCGCCAAGATCAGCACAAACTCCGGCGCATAGTTGCGCAGGATGTCCATATTCTGAAACACCGCATCCGCCGTACCTTTATACCACTCAGCTTCAATACGTTGCTGTGCCGGCATCAGATCGATGAATTCATTGAACTCGCCGCGCAGAAAACCCCAACCGCGCTGCAAATGCTGAATCAAACTATGGGCTTTGTATTGCGTGACGACGCCAATACGACGGATACCCGAGTTCAAGCAATTGGAGAGCGGAAAATCAATAATGCGGAACTTACCGCCAAATGGCACGGCCGGTTTGGCGCGCCAATCCGTTAAATGTTGCAGCCGACTGCCACGACCACCAGCCAAAATCAGGGCAATGGTATTTTTCGTCAGCAAGCTGACGAAACGCGGGTATTCTTTTTGCTTACTTAAATCTTCGTTGGAATCCATTTTTTAATTCTAGCCAATCAGAATGACAATTTGCAGTTTAAAGACGGTACCTAAATTTAATGCCCCAGGCTGTTGCCACTTCCAGCTGGGTGTCTCGTCATTTGTACGTTACTATCTATTAACGACTGCACAAACGCTAAATTAAGATCAAGCCCATGAAACACGACAACAGCATGAAAGTCAATCGCGCAGCGGATGCCTTACTCCAAGCACGCTGTCACGATCCGTTCGCTTTTCTTGGTCTGCACCAAGATGGCGCCAGCTGGATCATCCGCATATTCGCGCCGCACCAAAAAAGTGTTTCTGTACAAATCGGCACACAGTGGCAGCCCATGCAGCGCACTTCGCCCCAAGACCTGTACGAATGGCATGGCACGCAAGAACCCACACGTCCCTACCGCATCCGATTGGAAAGCGAAAACTTCGAGCGCGAAACCTACGATCCTTACTGTTTCCCCAACCCGATCAGCGAGCATGACCTTTATCTGTTCGGAGAGGGTCGCTTATATCAAGCCCATCGCACCCTAGGTGCGCAATCGATGAGCCTGCAAGGCGTATCTGGCGTCAATTTTGCAGTCTGGGCACCGAATGCCGAACGCGTCAGCGTAGTTGGCGATTTCAATCAATGGGACGGACGCGTCCACCCCATGCGCGCCCTCGGTTCTGGTGGTGTGTGGCAGCTATTCATTCCCGATATGACGCCAGGTTCGCTATATAAATTCGAAATCCGTAATCGCCACAGCGGCAATGTGTTCGTAAAAACCGATCCCTATGC
>JAHECG010000105.1 GCA_024641855.1 Betaproteobacteria bacterium
TATCTCCCACTGCGGTACCTTATTTGCTCGGTTGGGGTGTGATTACGATTGCCTTAGCTGGCGCCGGTTTTTATTGGTTAGAACCCACCGTACATTCTTACAGCGATGGTTTGTGGCTGGCCTTTGTCACAGGCTCTACGGTCGGTTATGGCGATATCGTGCCGACCACCACCGGGTCGCGCATTTTCGCCGTGATTATGGTGGTTTTTGGTTTTGCCATGCTGTCCTTGGTGACGGCGAGCTTTGCAGCCTTCTTCATTGGCGAGGATGAAAAAAAGTTGCGGAAAGAGATGCGTGATGACATCAAGGCATTGCGTTTGGAAGTCCATCATTTACGCGCTGAAATTGCTGAAATAAACCGCAAATTGTCGGGCTAGGGTCGTTGTCGTAGGCTGCATTTACTGGGCTCGGCATGCTAAAATGCGTTTTTTTCAAATAGTTGAGTCATCCCCATGTTCAGTTCCAGCCAAACCATTCAAGTCACCGATCCCGAATTATGGAAAGCGATGGAGGCCGAGCGCCAACGTCAAGAAGACCATATCGAGCTGATCGCTTCCGAAAACTACACTAGCCCAGCCGTGATGGAGGCCCAGGGTTCGGTACTCACCAACAAATACGCTGAGGGTTATCCCGGTAAGCGTTATTACGGTGGCTGCGAATATGTGGACATCGCGGAGCAACTAGCGATTGATCGTGCCAAGAAACTGTTCGGTGCCGAATACGTGAATGTGCAGCCGCATTCCGGCTCGCAAGCCAATGCGGCGGTGTACATGGCTATGTTGCAACCCGGCGACACCATCCTCGGCATGTCGCTGGCCCATGGTGGCCATTTGACCCACGGCGCCTCGGTGAATTTTTCCGGTAAGTTGTACAAAGCCGTGACCTATGGCTTGCATCCGGATACCGAAGCCATCGATTACGATGAAGTACAAAAGCTCGCCACCGAACACAAACCAAAAATGATCGTGGCGGGTGCTTCGGCCTATTCTTTGGTGATCGACTGGAAACGTTTCCGTCACATTGCCGATAGTGTCGGTGCATATTTGTTCGTGGACATGGCGCACTATGCGGGCCTAGTTGCCGCTGGCGTTTATCCGAGCCCTGTGGGCATCGCCGATTTTGTGACGACCACAACACACAAAACCCTGCGTGGCCCACGTGGCGGCATCATCATGGCCAAGGCGGAATTTGAAAAGCCTTTGAACTCCACTATTTTCCCCGGCACCCAAGGCGGCCCTTTGATGCATGTCATCGCAGCTAAAGCAGTGGCGTTCAAAGAAGCCATGGGCAAGGACTTCAAGCACTATCAAGAACAAGTGATCGCTAATGCGCGAGTCATGGCGAAAGTGCTGCAAGAGCGCGGTTTGCGCATCGTTTCCGGGCGTACCGATTCGCACGTATTCCTGGTCGATCTGCGCGCGAAAAACTTGACCGGTAAAGAGGCTGAAGCTGCGCTTGGTCGTGCGCACATGACCGTCAACAAAAACGCGATCCCGAATGACCCACAAAAACCTTTCGTGACCAGTGGTATCCGTATTGGTACACCGGCGATGACCACGCGCGGCTTCAGGGAAATCGAAGCCGAGCATTTGGCGAATTTGATTGCCGATGTGTTGGACGCCCCGACGGACGAGGCCGTGATCGCCCGTGCAGCGAAAGATGCGCAGGCAATGTGCGCGAAGTTTCCAGTGTATGGAAAGTGAGGGGTTAGGCGTGAGGCGTGAGGCGTATCTGTCGAGGATTTCCTCCTCACGCCTTTCGCCTTACACCTCACCGATCCAATGAAATGCCCCTTCTGCGGTGCGGACGATACGCAAGTCATTGATTCTCGCGTCAGCGAAGAAGGCGATAGTATTCGCCGCCGTCGTCGCTGCGCCGGTTGCAGTAAGCGCTTTACCACTTACGAAACGGCTGAGTTACGCATGCCGCAAGTGGTGAAGCAAAACGGCATCCGCGAAGAATTCAAGCGTGAAAAATTGCGCACCAGTTTTTCCCGTGCCTTGCATAAGCGTCCCGTACCCACGGAATTTGTCGATGCGGCGATTCAGCACATCGAGCAAGAGTTGCTGGGTTTGGGCGAGCGCGAGGTACCGGCGCGTCGCGTCGGCGAGATGGTAATGGCCGCGCTGTATAAGTTGGATAAAGTGGCTTACATCCGCTTTGCCTCCGTGTATCGCAGCTTTCAAGACGTGGATGATTTTCGCGAAGTCTTGCAGGATATCGATGGCGTCACGAAGCGGGCAAAGCCTAAAGCGAAATCCACCCCCAAACCCGCTAAGCTTAAAAAATAGCGCTCGCTCCAGCTATGTATTCCGCTGACGATCATCGATATATGGCCCAAGCATTATGCTTGGCTGAACTGGGGTTGAATAGCACCAGTCCTAACCCACGTGTCGGTTGCGTCATGGTGCGCGAGGCTCAAGTCGTCGGTGAAGGCTGGCATCAACAGACTGGCATGCCGCACGCCGAAGTCCATGCCTTACAACAAGCCGGCGCTGCGGCACGTGGCGCAACGGTTTATGTCACGCTGGAACCTTGTTCGCATCACGGTCGCACGCCACCTTGTGCCGATGCGTTGATTGCGGCAGGTGTGGCGCGTGTCGTCGCGGCGATGCGTGACCCAAATCCGCAAGTCGCTGGGCGTGGCCTGGCACAATTGCAGGCGGCAGGGATTGCCGTCGAATGCGGCTTGATGGAAGAAGCTGCGCGTGAATTGAATATCGGTTTCGTCTCGCGCATGACGCGTGGTCGGCCTTGGGTGTATACGAAAGTCGCCGCGAGTTTGGATGGCAAGACTGCGCTGGCTAATGGCGTGTCGCAATGGATTACCGGCCCGGCAGCGCGTCAAAGTGTGCAGTTGTTGCGTGCACGGTGTTGCGCCATTTTGACCGGTGTCGGTACGGTGTTGGCGGATGACCCGCAGATGAATGTGCGTGATATCGAAACATCTCGCCAACCCTTGCGCGTGGTGGTGGATTCGCAATTGCGTACGCCGCCTAGTGCGAAAATTTTGGCGGGTGGCGCATTGATTGTGAGTGCAATCGAAGATGCTGCCAAGATTCAAGCTTTGCGCACAGCCGGTGCGGAGGTCTTGGTGCTGCCTAATGGCAATGGCCGCGTTGATTTAGCGCGCTTGCTGCAAGTTTTAGCCGAGCGCGAAATCAATGAAATTATGGTTGAGGCGGGTGTGACCTTGAATGGTGCCATGCTCGAAGCGAATCTGATCGATGAGTTGGTGCTGTATATGGCGCCGATGTTGTTGGGCGATACGGCGCGCGGTTTATTCGCGTTGCCGGCCTTGAAACAAATGGATGAACGTAAAAATCTAGTACTGCGCGATGTGCGCCAAGTGGGGTGCGATATGCGTGTGATAGCGCGGGTGAAATAGCTATGTTTACAGGAATCATTCAAGCCGTCGGAAAAGTTGCGCAAAGCCAGGCGCGAGGGCAAGACGTGCGTTTATCCATCGCAGCGGGTGGGTTGGATCTGAATGATGTGCAACTCGGCGACAGTATCGCGGTGAATGGTGTGTGTTTGACCGTGATCACCAAACATGCGACGAGCTTCGATGTCGATGTGTCGGCAGAGACTTTGCGCTGCACGATTGGTTTCGATTTGGATCATGCGGTCAATTTGGAGAAAGCGCTACGTCTCGCGGATCGGCTTGGTGGGCATTTGGTGAGCGGTCATGTGGATGGTGTCGGCACCGTGCAACGTTTTGAGCAGGCCGGCGATTGTTTCCTACTGGCGGTGGAGGCGCCGGGAACCTTGGCGCGTTATATCGCTCCTAAAGGTTCGGTTACCATCAATGGCGTGAGCTTGACGGTCAACCAAGTGCAGGGCGATGCCTTCCAGGTTAACCTCATCCCGCATACGTTGGAGATGACGACGCTGAAATTCATTCAAGCTGGCAGTCGGGTGAACTTGGAAGTGGACTTGCTGGCGCGTTATGCCGAACGCTTGCTGCACTATGTCGAAAAATAATGTATTAGCAACAGAGAACACGGAGAGAATCCATGTCGGGTCGTGGTATGAGATAATGGTGGTTTTCTCCGCACCGCTGTGTACGCTGTGGTAAACCAAGTAAAGATATGATTAGCCCAATTCAAGACATTATCGCCGACTTAAAAGCTGGCAAAATCGTCGTCCTGGTGGACGAAGAAGACCGTGAAAACGAGGGCGATCTAGTGATGGCGGCCGAGTTTGTTACGCCGGAAGCGATTAACTTCATGGCCAAATATGGCCGTGGCCTGATTTGTTTGACCTTGACCGATGCCCGTTGCAAGCAACTGGGTTTACGCCAAATGGTGTCGGATAATCAAACGCCCCATGGTACCGCTTTCACCGTATCGATCGAGGCCGCTGAAGGCGTCACAACCGGCATCTCTGCCGCGGATCGTGCGGTCACCATTCAAGCTGCTGTGGCCAAGAATGCCCTGGCGACTGACATCATCCAGCCTGGACATATTTTCCCATTGCGGGCGCAGCCGGGTGGCGTGTTGGTGCGCGCGGGTCATACCGAAGCCGGTTGCGATTTGGCTGAACTGGCCAATCTGGAACCCGCCGCCGTGATTTGCGAAATTTTGAAAGACGACGGCACCATGGCGCGTTTGCCGGACTTGATCGAGTTCGCGCAAGAACATGCATTGAAGATCGGCACCATCGTCGATTTGATTCACTATCGCTCGCAAAATGAGAAGCTGGTGGAACGTGTCGCCGAACGCGCCGTGACAACGATCTATGGCGAGTTTCAATTAGTTGCGTATCGCGATAAAACTTCGGGTGAAGTGCATCTGGCCATGGTCAAAGGCACGATCAAGCCGGAACAAGAAACGCTGGTGCGGGTGCACGAGCCCTTGTCCGTGATTGATTTTCTGGATGATGCCGGCAGTCCACATTCTTGGAATGTGCATCAAGCCTTAAAAACGGTCAGCGAAGCTGCCGCCGGTGTGGTGATCTTTTTCCGCCGCCCCGAATCCAGCGAGAATCTATTGGCGCGTATTGAGCATGCCGCGCACAAACCATCGACCAAAGTCGATCTGCGCGACTACGGTATCGGCGCGCAAATTCTGCGCGATTTGAATGTGCGCAAAATGCGCTTGCTCGCCGCGCCGCGCAAAATGCCGAGCCTGGAAGGCTTCGATCTAGAAGTCACCGGCTATGTTTTACCGCAAGATTGGGTAGACGCTTCCAACGTAACCGAGTGAGGAAACCATGGTAAAAAAATACGACAACATCACCGAAATTGAAAAAGATTTGAATGGCGCTGGTCTGCGCATCGGTATCGTCATGAGCCGATTCAATATCGATATCGGCGAAGGCTTGCTGGGTAGCTGTGTGGCGGAATTGGATAAGCTGGGCGTGAACCAGGAAAACGTTACCTTGGTGACTGTCCCCGGCGCGCTGGAAGTGCCGCTGGCATTGGAAAAAATGGCCTTGAGCGACAACTATGATGCGCTGATTGCGGTCGGTGCCGTGGTGCGCGGTGATACCTATCACTTCGAGCTCGTGGCGAATGAATCCGGTAACGGCATTACCCAAGTACAGTTGGATTCCGGTATCCCGATCGCCAACGGCATCCTCACCACCGATACCGACGACCAAGCGTTGGCGCGTATGGGCGTCAAAGGCGCGGAGTGTGCGCTGGTGGCGGTTGAGATGGCGAACTTGATGCGCAAGATTTAAGAAAAGCTTTAACGCGGGTAAATTATGAGGCAGTCGTTTATCCGTGTGAATTCGTAGTTTTAGTATTTGCTCTTTAAAGATATAGGTCGTTCGATATGAGAAAAAGTCGCCGCAAAGCGCGTGAGTTTGCGCTTAAAGCTATTTATGAGTGGAAGCTGAGTGGCAACGACGTCGCCAGCATTGCTCAGCATCTGCGCGATGAAGAAGGCTATGCCACCATCGACGACAAATATTTTTTGATCCTTCTGAACGGTGCGACACAACAGGCGGTTGCCTTGGAAGAAGCGCTCGCGCCTTATCTCGACCGCACGCTCGATGCGCTATCACCGATCGAAAGCGCTGTGCTCTTGCTCGGCGCGTATGAGGCGCTGCATTGCCCCGATGTGCCTTATCGCGTAGTGATCAATGAAGCCGTCGAATTGGCCAAGTCTTACGGCGGCACGGATGGCCACAAATACGTGAACGGCGTGTTGGATAAATTACTGCCTGCGGTGCGGCCCAATGAATCGCGTTCGCGTTAGTGGTTTGTAGCGCCGGCTTTCTCGTCGGCATGTAGACAAGGGTGCCGATGCTACAGGGTTCGCATGCCGTCAATCATGAGAGTGATCTGTTAAATTCCAATCATGCCGTCCGAATTCGATCTCATTAAAAATTATTTCACCCGTCCGGCTAAACGGACGGTACTGAGTGTTGGCGACGATGCCGCGCTGATACGCGTTGCAGCCGACCATGAGCTAGCAGTTTCCACCGACATGCTGCTCGCGGAGCGTCATTTTTTTGCCGAAGATGATCCGGAGTCATTAGGGCATAAAACACTCGCAGTTAATTTATCCGATCTCGCTGCGATGGGCGCGACCCCACGCTGGGTCTTGTTATCTCTAGCACTGCCGGAAGTCAATGAACAGTGGCTGGCGCGATTCGCAACTGGTTTCTATACCTTGGCAGAACAACATGGCGTGAGTCTCATCGGCGGTGACACCACGCGCGGCCCAATGGCATTCTCCGTAACCATCATGGGAGAAGTGGCGCGTGGGCAAGCGCTGCGTCGCGCTGGCGCGAAAGTCGGTGATGAGATATGGGTTTCGGGAACGCTCGGCGATGCGGCCTTAGCACTGGCCTATTTGCAGCGCCGCATTCAAATTACTCCGCATGCCGCAGCAGCGGTATTGCCGCGCTTGCATCGCCCCACACCGCGTATCAGGTTAGGCCAAGCATTACTCGGGATCGCGCATAGTGCGATCGATATCTCCGATGGCTTGCTGGCAGACTTAGGCCATGTGTTGCAGGCGTCAAACGTAGGTGCTGAGATTCGACTCGATGCCTTGCCGCTATCTGAAACGCTGCGCGCGTATTGGCAAGAAGATGTTGCTCGCCATGCTGCGCTCACCGGCGGTGATGATTATGAATTGTGCTTTACTGCCAAAGCAGCGCAACATGCAGCCATCCTGAAAATCGGCAAGCGCTTGAAGTTGCCATTGGCCTGCATTGGGCGCATTACGCGCGAGACGGGTTTAATCGTCCGTGATACAGATAATCAAGTACTCAACTTTGAAGGAACCGGCTTTGATCATTTCGCCTGATTTTAAATTTATCGCCAGTCGTCCGGCGTATTTCATCGCCTTTGGTTTCGGTAGCGGCTTAAGTCCATTCGCACCTGGCACTGCGGGCACTTTGGCAGGATTTCCACTCTACTTTTTGTTGATGCTCGCGGGCCTGAGCGCGCCGCTTTTTTTTGCGTTAATTGCCGTACTGTTCTTGATCGGAGTGTGGGCTAGCCACGAAACCGGAAAAGCACTCGGCGTGGCCGATTATGGCGGCATTGTTTGGGATGAGATCGTCGCGTTTCTAGCCATCCTGTATTTCACACCGCAAACGGTGGGGTGGTTCATTGCCGCATTCTTCATTTTCCGTATTTTCGATGTATGGAAGCCATTCCCGATTCGCTATTTCGATACCCATATCAAGAACGGCTTTGGCGTCATGTTCGACGATGCATTGGCCGCGGTATATAGCGTGGCATTGATTCAAGGTCTGGTATGGATGATCTCGAAACTTTAGCCGAGCAAGTTGGTGCCGCACTGAAAAGCCGAGGGTTCATGTTGGCCAGCGCCGAATCCTGTACCGGTGGCTGGGTGGGCGAGGCTGTCACAGCTATCGCTGGCAGTTCGCATTGGTATGATCGCGGATTCATTACTTATACCAACGAATCCAAGCAAGAAATGCTCGGGGTTTCTGTTGCTACCTTGGCCGAGCACGGTGCGGTCAGTGAGCAAACCGTGCATGAAATGGTAGCTGGCGCGCTCAAGCACAGCCATGCCGATGTGGCGCTCGCCATTAGCGGCATTGCAGGTCCGGGTGGCGCCACGTTGGAAAAGCCTGTAGGTACCGTATGTATGGCTTGGGCATTACGTTCAGGCGCCGGTCGAGTGCAAACGTTACACTTCGATGGGGATCGCGGTGCCGTGCGGAGACAGGCAGTGAGCGCGGCTTTGCGTGGCGTGCTGGATTTGTTGAGTGACGACCCGATGTTGGCTTGAGTTGGGAACGGGTTCTCTTCAATCAAAATCAAAAAGCAATACATTTTCCCAATTTATCTTTTTAAGTTTGACTACCACTTCCCACCATTTTCGGCCATCGGTCGTGCTACGCTCGCAGCGGCATTTACGCCATTTGATCCTGCAATTTGGGTCGATTGCATTCAGTGCTATTTTAATCATTCCAGCTTTATCAACCTTGGAGGAATCATGAAAGTTAAGCACATCGTCTTGGCTTTACTCGTTGGTGTTGGCGTTGGCGGATTAGGTGTTCAGGAAATTCATGCGCAGGCAAAAGTTCAAAAGCCAGTCTATCTGGTTGGTGAAGTCG
>JAHECG010000024.1:0-2466 GCA_024641855.1 Betaproteobacteria bacterium
CGCTTTTCCGACTCGGTGGTGAACATATTCTCGCGATAGTTTTCCCAGTGCCCGGATTTTTCCCATAGCACGCGATCCATCACCATCGGCGTACGCACTTCTTGATAGCCATGATCGGTCAATTGCTTGCGAATATATTGCTCGATCTGCTGCCAAATGACCCAACCTTTGGGATGCCAAAACACCATACCGGGCGCTTCATCCTGCAAATGAAACAGATCCAGTTGCTTACCGATTTTACGGTGGTCGCGCTTCTCCGCTTCTTCCAAGCGAAATAAATAGGCTTCCAAATCTTCTTTTTTGGTCCAAGCCGTGCCGTAAACCCGCTGCAACATTTCGTTTTTGGAGTCGCCGCGCCAGTAGGCACCGGCCAAGCGCATCAGCTTAAATACTTTAAGTTTTGAGGTTGCGGGCACGTGTGGGCCACGACACAAGTCGGTGAATTCGCCCTGCGTATACAGCGATAACTCTTCATCGCCTGGAATCGACTCAATGATCTGCGCTTTGTAATGCTCGCCCAGATTTTTGAAATATTGAATGGCATCGGAGCGTGCCATGACCGAACGGCTGACCGGCAAATCCTTTTTGACGATTTCCGCCATTTTCTTTTCGATCGCGGCTAGGTCGTCTGGCGTAAAGGGGCGTTTGTAGGAAAAGTCGTAAAAGAAACCATCGTCAATTACCGGGCCAATGGTAACTTGGGCATCCGGGAACAATTGCTTGACAGCTTGCGCCAGCAAATGCGCCGTTGAATGGCGAATGACTTCCAAGCCATCCGCATCCTTGTCGGTCACGATAGCCAGATCGACGTCATTTTCGATTTTGAACGAGGTATCCACCAGCTTGCCGTTGACGCGACCAGCCAGCGCCGCACGTGCCAAGCCGGCGCCAATCGAGGCGGCGACTTCGGCAACCGTTACCGGAGTATCGAACTGACGTTCCGAACCATCGGGTAAACGCACAGCAGGCATAGTGATTCTCTACGTCAAAAATGACAGAAGCCAGGCAAAGCCTGACTTCTGTACTGTGTTGGTAGGCGCGATTGGACTCGAACCAACGACCCCCACCATGTCAAGGTGATGCTCTAACCAGCTGAGCTACGCGCCTAGGGAGGGCGCATTATAACGTCACAGTGTCAATTCCTCAAACTTTGCTTAGCTAAATCCACTATCGGCGTGGCACAACAGTGATTGCAGGGCGATTAGTATGATTTTCATACTCAAGCTGCTGAAGTTTGCGTTTTTCAGCTTCCACTTGACGCCTCGCTTCTTGTTCTTGCCGCCGTTGTTCATAATCCGCACGTTGTTGCTCAGCCCGCTGCTCACGCTCAGTTCGTTGTAGCGTATACGATTGACCTTGGTTGACCCTGGAGGAGATAGCGTCTGCATAACGTCTGTCTCGCTCGATCTGAACTTGTTGTTGTGCGGCATCCTGGCGGCTTTGCATTTCCTGTTCACGCTCCAAACGAATTTTTTCTTCTTCCAATTTAACCTGCCGATCCTTCTCCGCCTGATCTGCAGCTATTCGAGCACGCTCGGTTTGTTCGCGTTCAATATCCCGACTATGTTTGGCATAAGCCCCAATGGCTAGAACAACAAGTACGCCAAGTAATGCGACTTTCGTTTTAGTCCAAAATGGTGCCTCCTCCTCGTACACCACATTTTTCATTGCCAAAGAATCGTCGTAACGCTTCCTTGATTGTGGATTTGACAGCATGCGGTATGCATCGTGGATCGCTTTAAGTTGCACTTCAGCATCGGGCGCATCTTCCTTGGCAATCTTGGTTTTCAGTTTCTCAGACAATCTAGAATAAGCCGCGTGAATCACTTCATCACTGGCAATTTCACTCACTTCTAAAAGGTCATACAAACTCCGGCCCATCGTTTCCTCCTAGGGGTATTTTAATTATCTGAACCCAGTCTTAACGCCAGAATACTCACCTGCTATTCGTCCATTATTTCCTGGTTGGGGAATAGCACCTCCGTGAAACCAAACTGCCGCATATCTTTCATGCGCATCGGATACAGCACACCATACAAATGATCACATTCATGCTGGACTACACGCGCATGAAAATCAGATACCGTGCGATCAATCGGATTGCCTTGCGGGTCAACACCGGTATAACGCAAGCGCTTGAAGCGCGGCACCATGCCACGCATGCCGGGAACTGAAAGACAGCCTTCCCAGCCGTCTTCCATTTCCTCATCCAATTGATAAAGCGTGGGGTTAATCAAGACGGTGAACGGCACTTCCTCGGCATCGGGGTAGCGCGAGTTTTGTTCTACGCCAAAAATCACAACTTGCAGATTAACGCCGATTTGCGGTGCCGCAAGTCCCGCCCCATTTTCGGCCGCCATGGTGTCGCGCATATCCTGCAACAGTTCCGCTAATGCCGGGGTATCGAATCGATCCACCAATTCCGCAACTCGCAGTAAGCGCGAGTCACCCATCCGCAAAATTTCT
>JAHECG010000024.1:2566-22681 GCA_024641855.1 Betaproteobacteria bacterium
CCGGCATGCAGCGCTACCAAATGTTCGAGGATGTTGCGCACTCTTTGCATCGACTGCTTCAACACCTGTTCGACTTCATCGTAATGAATCGCATCTTTGCTCGAACCACGTCCCGCCGCATAATTCGATACAACGCCGATGGTGGCGTAGCACAAACCAATTTCTTTCGCGAGACCGGCTTCCGGCATACCCGTCATGCCGACCATGGTTGCGCCATCACGCTCCAACCGATCAATCTCCGCCCGCGTTTCCAAACGCGGGCCTTGCACGGTTGCATAGACACCGCCATCGACACAGGTTTCACCGGCATCTTTTACAGCACGCAGGCAAAGTTCGCGCATATTCTGGCAATACGGTTCGGTGAAGTCCATGTGCACCACAGGCGAATCTTTACCTTCACGATAAGTCGTCTGCCGTCCATGCGTGTAATCGATAATCTGATTGGGAATGACAATCGTGCCGGGTTTCAAATCGGCGTGAATACCACCAACCGATGCCACCGATATCAAATCCTTCACACCACGAGAATGTATCGCCCAGATGTTCGCGCGGTAGTTCACGTCATGCGGCGCGATAGTATGGCCATAGCCGTGACGCGCTAAGAAAATCACCTCTTCGCTGTTAATATGCCCGAAAGTGAGCGCGCCAGAGGGTTCCCCAAATGGCGTGCGAATAACTTGGCGATGCGTAATTTCGAGATTGGCTAACTGTGTGAGGCCGGAGCCACCAATGATTGCGAGCATGATATTTTGTATGGATACCCTATAGAAACAGCTAGAACTTTAGCATATTGCGCACTGACTTGCAGCGACTGCATCAGTCCTTGAGCGCATAAATTTCCGGCAAATTACGCCATAAGCCTTTGACATCCATGCCGCAACCGAACACATAGCGGTTAGGCAAATGGATGCCTGCGAAATCCGCTTTTATCGGCTTTGGCTGCCCAATGTCTTTGACCGCAAGCACTGCATTGTAAATCTCCGACACACCCATCTCAGATAGTTTTTCGTAAACCGCTTCCAACGTGCGACCCTCGTCGAGAATATCGTCGAGCACCAGCACCACGCGTCCACGAATATCTGCCTTTGGCGTAACTTTCCATTCAACGTCGTGACCTTGCGTCGTATTGCGATAGCGCGTCACGTGGATGTAATCAAGGTCCAACGGGAATCGCAGTTGCGGTAGCAATTGCCCGGCGAACACAATGGCCCCGCCCATCACCGACAACACAACGGGGTAGCGTTCTCCCAAGACATCCGTGATCTCTGAGGCTACCCGCGCGATAGCCGTCGAAACAAATTCGGCGGAGCAAATCAACTCCGCCGAATCTAAAATTTCCAATGCTTGTTCGCGTGTAGCCATGTATTTTATGCGACGACTATTTTGGAAGATCGCAATGCAATGAAGCAAGATACTCCCGGAAAGCCGGGCCAACTTCGGGATGCTTGGCAGCGAATCCCATGGTCGCTTGTAAATAGCCTAATTTACTGCCGCAATCGTAGCGGATACCATCGAACTCATAAGTAAAGATAGCTTCGTATTCGAGCAAAGCGGCAATGCCGTCGGTGAGTTGTATCTCACCACCCGCACCCGGTTTGATTTGCTCCAGCAAACGAAAAATTCGTGGCGTCAAAATATATCGTCCCACCACACCCAAGGTCGAAGGCGCCAGTTCTGGCTTAGGTTTTTCGACGATGGCTGTCAGGCGTTGTACGCGCTCGGCAAATGGTTGGCATTTGACGATGCCATAAGAGCCGGTATTTTCAAGCGGTACATTTTCCACGCCCAACACCGAGGAGGCATGCTCTTCATACAAGTCCACCATCTGCTTCAACGCAGACGGTTTGGCATCAATCAAGTCATCCGCAAGAATCACGGCAAAGGGCTCATCACCCACAACAGATGCCGCGCACAAGACAGCGTGCCCTAAGCCTAAGGCTTCGGCTTGACGGGTATAAACACAAGTGATGTTGGCAGGCAAAATCGTACGTAATTGTTCCAATGTCTGACTCTTGCCACGCGCCTCTAATTCAGCTTCCAACTCATAAGCTTTGTCGAAGTGATCCTCGATCGCGCGCTTATTACGTCCAGTGACAAAAATCATTTCGGTGATCCCAGCCGCGATCGCTTCCTCCACCGCATATTGGATCAGCGGTTTATCGACAACCGGCAACATTTCCTTCGGACTGGCCTTCGTGACCGGAAGGAATCGCGTGCCCATACCGGCAACAGGAAATACGGCTTTACGAATTTTTTTAATCATGATCGAGACTATCTACCTGTAATATTTTTGCTGTAATCGCCTGGATTCTAACAGCAAATAATTTAAAACAGATTACTTTGCATGCTCCAGTAAGCTTAACAGCCCGTCCTCATCCAATATAGCGACCCCCAACTCCTGAGCCTTGGTGAGCTTGCTACCGGCTTCGGCGCCGGCAACAACATAGTCGGTTTTCTTCGAGACACTACCAGCGACTTTGCCTCCCAGCGCTTCGATTTGCGCCTTCGCTTCATCACGCGTCATCTGTGGCAGCGTGCCAGTCAAGACGAAAGTTTTACCACTCAACGCAGATTGCACCGCCCGCTGTTCAACCGTAGTCTCGGGCCAACTAACGCCAGCGGCACGCAACGCCGAAATGACTTCGCGATTATGCGGTTCTGCAAAAAACTCCGTGATACTTTGCGCCACGATTGGACCAACATCGGGTACTGCGGTTAGTCGCTCCAAATCCGCGTGCATCAACATTTCTAGCGTACCGAAGTGTCGAGCTAAGTCTTTAGCCGTTGCTTCGCCGACATTGCGAATACCTAAGGCATAGATAAAGCGCGCTAAGGTCGTTTGCTTGCTGTGCTCAATGGCAGACAAAATATTGGACGCGGATTTTTCGGCCATACGCTCCAAATTCGCGAGGACAGACATCGTCAGGTGAAAAATATCGGCAGGTGTGTTGACCAGTTTGCAATCCACCAATTGCTCAACCAATTTATCTCCCAGCCCTTCGATATCCAGGGCACGTCGGCTGGCGAAATGCAACAACGCTTGCTTGCGTTGCGCCGGGCAAAAAAGCCCTCCCGTGCAACGCCAAGCCGCCTCGCCGTCTTCGCGCACGATGCTGCTACCGCACTCGGGGCATTTTCCACCGAGTCGGCGGTAGAGATCGAATGGCTCGCCCACACTGGACGTACGCTGGCTGAGCACAACCCCCACCACCTCAGGAATGACGTCACCGGCTCGACGCACAATCACCGTATCTCCGATGCGCACATCCTTGCGCCGCGTTTCATCCTCATTGTGTAGCGTCGCATTACTAACCGTTGTACCGCCAACGAAGACGGGCTCCAGTTTCGCGACCGGCGTGAGTTTACCGGTGCGCCCGACCTGGATATCGATATCGCGCACAGTCGTGATTTGTTCTTCGGCCGGAAATTTATGTGCCACAGCCCAGCGTGGCTCCCGCGTCACGAACCCAAGTTCAGACTGCAAAGCGATGCTGTTGACTTTGTACACGACGCCATCGATATCAAAAGGCAAGGCATCGCGCTTGGCGGCCACGCCTTGATGAAAAGCCACCAAGCCTGCGGCACCCTGTACCACTTCACGCTCATCGCACACCGGCATATTCAGGGCAGCGAGTCGATCCAATATCCCACGATGGGTTGCAGGTATATCCCAACCGCGAACTTCGCCTAATCCATAAGCAAAAAAAGACAACTTCCTCCGAGCAGCTAAGGCCGAATCAAGCTGGCGAATAGTCCCCGCAGCTGCATTACGTGGGTTCACCAGCGTTGGCAGACCTTGTGTACGTTGTTTCTCGTTATAGCGCTCGAAATCACGGCGACGCATATACACCTCCCCGCGCACTTCCAAGACAGGACAATCGCAACCTTCGAGTCGTAACGGTATTTGATGAATCGTGCGTATGTTTTGCGTGACATCTTCGCCGACTTCTCCATCGCCGCGCGTTGCTGCCTGCACCAACAAGCCATGCTCGTATCGAAGATTGATAGCGAGACCATCGAATTTCAACTCGCAGGCGTATTCGATGGGTGGTGCCTCTGGCGTTAGCCCCAATTCGCGCCGTACGCGTTGGTCAAAAGCAAAAGCGCCTGCATCGCTGATATCGGTTTCGGTACGAATTGAGAGCATCGGCATCGCGTGACGCACTGGTTCAAACTGTTCCAGTGGCTGACCACCGACACGCTGCGTCGGGGAATCGGCGCTCGCTATCTGCGGATATTCAGTTTCCAAGGTTTGGAGTTCGCGAAACAGACGATCGTATTCCGCATCCGGAATTTCCGGTGCATCTAATACGTAATAGCAATTGTTGTGATACGCAATCTGCTCACGTAGTTGGCTGACACGCTCAACTACGTGATGCGGGATACTCATCAGAATCGATTAGGAAAACAACCGTTGCGCGCGTGGCGAACCAGCCGTAATGCCATTTTTGTCCATCTTGCCGTAGATCAAAGAGAGTTGCTGTTTAATCTTAGTGACACCTTCATCGGTCAGCGGACGCAGATTGTCATCCACCATCATGCCCTTTAACGAATCCGTTAGTTGGCGCGCAAATTGAATCATGTGTTCAAACGCACGCAAACCATTCGGAATACGCGGCACATCAAACAACAGCGTCAAGCCATGAGTACTCAGGTTTTTGATCGAGTCATTGCTGAAAGGAGCGGATTCTTGGTTGCTGAGGGTATACAGTACATTGCCATGATCATCGCAGTATTGATAAGTGCCATCACCAGCCAAGGAAAATCCGCCGGCCTCGGCCATCGCGCGAATCTTGGTGCCTGGAAAGGTCGCCTGTTCCAACGCAATGACATTAACCCCCACCAGGATGTCCACATCGGCACAAAACTCGTCGAGCTTAAATGCCATATCCAGGGCATTTTTCCGTTCCGGTAACTGCACAACCGCACTCAACATTTCACCCACTTGTTGCACATGTTGAATGAAGCCATTCAACTCTTCACTGCTGATGGCGCCCGCTCGATCTGCTAACTGTATCGCGACATACAACGTTACCAATTCCAAGCGATCTGCGGCTTTGCTCAATGCCTCCCATTGTCCCGATGGATTTAGCACCATCCAATATACGGCCTTGCCCCCCTCTATATCACTGAGTGCAGCGCGCAAGGACCCAGCTTGCACTGGCTCGGAAAAATCCATCCGCGCCACAAAATCGATCACGCTGTCGATGGGCGCAGGATAAATATTCTCCGCTTTACGCGCGACTGGGGTGATCGGTTTGGATGGCGGCTCGATGATTTCGATCGCTTCCGCTGGATCCGATTCTGGCAAGGGTTCCGGCTCAGGCTCATGACGTAAACTCGGCTCGATCCGTACATCATCGAGCGTTTCTGTCCTAGGGTTGCGCATATCCATCATGGGCTCACCAGAAGAAGACATCAAAACATCTTCACGTGGCGCCTGAAAGCGCTGCTGTGCGATCTTGCGAAATTTTTGCTCTTGTATCCAGTTGTACACCACTACGCCGACAATGACGACTAAACCGAAAATCATCAGACTCAAATGCAAATCGCTCATGAAATTGTTTTTCTCTTAAATTAAGCTACGGCTTGTTCTTGCATTTTCAGGGCATCTTCAACGTCCACCGCGACAATCCGAGATACACCAGATTCCGGCATGGTGACACCCACCAATTGCTGCGCCATTTCCATGGTGATCTTATTGTGCGTAATGAACATGAATTGCGTATGTTCGCTCATCTTCTTCACCAAATCACAATAGCGTTCAGTATTGGCATCATCCAACGGCGCATCGACTTCGTCCAACAAACAGAAAGGCGCCGGATTCAATCTGAATAAGGAGAATACCAACGCCAAGGCCGTCAGCGCCTTTTCACCACCGGACAACAAGTGGATTGAATTATTGCGCTTACCGGGCGGCTGCGCGATGATTTGCACACCGGCATCGAGAATCTCTTCCCCGGTCAACACCAATTCGGCATGACCACCACCGAAGATGGAGGGGAACAATTCTTTGAAATAACCATTGACGGTATCGTAGGTCTCTTGCAAACGCGTGCGTGTTTCCTTGTCGATCTTGGCAATCGCATCTTCCAAGGTTTCCACCGCTTGCAGCAAATCTGCCGACTGCGCGTCCAAATACTGTTTACGTTCACTAGCTGCTTGCAACTCATCCAAGGCTGCCAAATTGACTGCGCCTAAGTTTTCAATCGCCAATTTCAAGCGGTTGATCTCACGCTGTAAATGATCCGCTCGATCGCCCTTTTCCGCTTGCAGCGCCAAGGCTTCGACATCGGCGCCGGATTCTTGCAGATTCGTTGCCGCTTGTTCATTGGCCAAACGCGTCTCTTGTTCTTTCAGACGCATCTGTTCCAATTTATCGCGCAGCGGATTGTGCCGCTGCTCGGATTGCAAGCGCTCTTGTTCAACCGCTTGCAGCGCGAGCGTGGCTTGCGCTAAAACATCGCGTGCCTCTGCTTGTTTTTGCTCAGCCGCTTGACGCGCCGCCAAGGCCAGATCCAAGGCGGCTTTCAGCGGCGCCTCATCCAGCCCTGCATTTTCTTGAACCAAGCGTTCATTCTCGGAAGCAATCCGTGCCAGGGCTTCTTCAGCCAAGCGCGTAATATTCTCCAATTCCTGAATTTTTGCGCGTGCCGCACGTTCGGTAAATGCAGCTTCTTGCGCTGCGCGCTCTGCTGCGGCCAAAGCCTCGCGCTGGCGATTCAAAGTTGCAGTCGCTTCTTCGCGCACCACTTTGGCTTCCTGCATCGATTGCAGCAAGGCCTCGATGGCGACACGCTGAACTTTAAGACCTTCGCTCAAGCGACTCCGATTGGCTTCCTCGGTGCTCACCGCCGTCGTCACTTCTTGCATTTCACGCTCAATCGCACTGCCGCGCTGCGCCGCTTGCTGCTCCAGTTGCGCCAAGCGCTGCGCTTCCATCTGCACCCGATGCAATTCCTGCTGCATGCGACTGATTTCCGATTGACCGGTGGCTAGATCAGATTTCAACGTCGCGAGTTGTTCTTCGGCCTGCGTGGTTGCAGCTTCTAGGCCACTTTGCGCGTCTTTCCCATGTTGAATTTCGGTTTGCAGCGTTTCGATTTCGCGTTGACGCAACAACACCGAATGCAAGGGCGATTGCTCACCATGAAAACTCACGCCATAACGCGTAACGACATGTCCCGCTTGGCATACGATCAATTCACCGGCTTGTAATAACTCACGACGCGCTAAGGCTTCGCCGCAATCTGCTACGGCATAAACCCCGTGCAGCCAATCGCCGACACACGCACCGCCCTCACCCTTCCAACGGACATGATTAGCCAGTGGCGTCAAACCATGCGCAGCAGCGCTGGTCTTTAAATTACCTGCGCCAACGGCGATGGTCATCGCGGCCGGCGGTGTATCGCTCATCCAAGGGCCGGCAGCAGCAACATCGTTCACCACCACGGCATGCACGCGATCGCGCAATACGCCTTCCAGGGCGATATCCCAACCGGCTTCAATTTCCAGGTTTTGCCACAGGCGCGACAAGCTGGTGAGCTGATGCTTTTCGAGCCAGGCTTTGAGCTTTTCGTCTTGATCCAAATCGCGCTGCATTTGCGTCAGCGTTTGCACCCGCGCTTCCAAGCGCGCGAGTTGCTGCAACTGCTCTTGTACTTTGCGTCCGGCCTCGCGAACCGCACGCTCGGTTTCGGGTTGGCGCTGATGCTTTTCGGTATACGCTTTACGCGCGGTATCCAGTTGCCCCGTCAAACTTGTTACTTGCGCTTGCTGAGTCGCGAGCAAAGCGCTATCGGGGCGACTGATTTGGGTTTGCTCTTGTTGCAAACGCGCCAAGCGGGCGCGGTATTGCTCCAAGGCTTTTTCAGCATGGGCGAAATGCGTCTCTTCGACGCGACGACTTTGTTCGGCTTCGGCCAACTGTCGTTGCAATTCATTGTTACGCGTTTGCGCCGCATCGAATGCAGTTTGCGCAGCCGGTAGTTGCTGGCGTTGTGCGGTGGCAGTTTCAGCGGTCTGGGTTGCGGCTTTTACGGCAGCATCAAGTTGCTCGCGCCAATCGGCGAGCTGCTCACCCGCTTGTGCACGTTGCGCTTGTTGCTGCGCCAGTTGCTGCTCAAGCGCCGTGATTTGTTGCGCGATACGATTGCGGCTATCGCGTTGATGTTGAATCTCCTGTTCGATCTTAGCCACTTGCGCATTGGCGGTATACACCTCGCCTTGCACTGCGTGTAGTTGATCGCTCGCCGTATAGTGCCCGGCACGTGCCGTTTCTAAACGGCTTTCGGCATCGCGCAGGCGCGCGGTTTCGGCTTCCAGTTCGTTGACTAAGCGCTCGACTTCACGCGTCGCTTTTTCCCATTGCGCTTGCGCTTCACGCTTGCGCAAGAACCACAATAATTGCTGCGCCGAAGTCATTTGCTCATGCAAAGCATGATATTCCTTGGCGACTTCGGCCTGCGCACCTAAGCGCTCTAGCTGGCTACCCAACTCAACACGGATGTCTTCGACGCGCGCCAGATTGGCACGCGTATCGCGCAAACGGTTTTCCGTTTCGCGGCGCCGTTCTTTATAAATGGAAATACCCGCAGCTTCTTCCAAGAAGATTCTTAGCTCTTCCGGCTTAGCGTCGATCACGCGCGAAATCATGCCTTGCTCGATGATGGCGTAAGCCCGTGCACCGACGCCGGTGCCAAGGAACATATCCATCACATCGCGCCGCCGCACGTGTTGATTGTTGATTGAATAATTGGAATCGCCATTGCGATCCAGCACGCGCTTGACCGAAACTTCGGCATACGCCGACCATTGCCCACCAGCGCGACCTAATTGATTATCGAAGATCAATTCGACACTGGCGCGCGAGACCGGATTGCGACCGCCGGAACCGTTGAACAAGACGTCCTGCATGGTTTCACCACGCAAATGCTTGGCGGATGACTCACCCAACACCCAGCGCACTGCATCGATCACATTGGATTTACCGCAGCCGTTTGGACCGACCACACCAATCAATTGGCCTGGCACGTGAATCGTCGTTGGATCGACAAAGGATTTAAAACCAGCAAGCTTTATATGAGTAAGGCGCACGATAGGGCTTCGTTTTTTATAAAGATGAATGGAAGACGGCCTCCTCCAGAAAGTTTCCTTTCCTTAAGCCGTCCCGTTAGCCGTATGGCAAGGTTATAATTTTACCTAAATTTGAACCCAATTTTTACAAAGAAAAGACAAATGCCGAGCAAACCTAGCAAGTCCCTGGAAACATTCGATAATCCCAACCCAAATCGGGATTACCACATCCATATGGAGATCCCGGAGTTCACTTGCCTCTGCCCCAAGACCGGTCAACCCGACTTTGCGACCTTGATTTTGGACTACATTCCCGAGAAAAAATGTGTGGAATTGAAGAGCCTCAAGCTCTATATCTGGTCGTTTCGCAACGAAGGCGCGTTCCACGAAGCCGTCACCAATAAAATCCTAGATGACCTCGTAGCCGCCACAAAGCCACGTTTTATGCGGCTAACGGCTAAGTTTTATGTTCGTGGCGGGATATTCACCAATGTCGTGGCGGAACATCGTAAAAAAGGCTGGAAGCCCCAACCCATGGTGGATTTGTCGCAATTTGCGCCCGACTCAAACACGCGCGGCTAACTGGCTGACTTCAGCAGCAAGGCGATGCCGCTACCAATCAACAGCACGCTGATGCCGCGCTGAAACGCACGTTCCGAAAGCTTGGTATGCACATGGCCCCCAAAATACATAAACAGCGCCATGATGGGTAAGCATGCAGCAACCAACACCAGAAAATTTGAAGTGAACCGGCCTGATACCGAATAACCGACCAAGCGCCCGACGCCATCCATCAGAAACATCGTGGATAAAGTCGCGCGAAACGCGGCTTTTTCCAAGCCCCGCGCACTAAAATAGCTGACGTAGAATGGCCCACCGGTTCCAAACAAAGTTCCGATAAGTCCACCCGACACCCCAGCCAAAATACCCCACCCTCGGGCCGCGCCCGCCTTGGGTGTAAATCCCGAAAACATAAATAGTCCGTAAACAATAATGAAGCCACCCAAGGCTTTGATCAGCAGCAACGCATCGGCTTGGGTCAAAAACCGCATAGCAATCACCACACCAATCAAACTAAACGGGATCAGCGGTACGATTTCCTTCCAGCACACATCGCTGCGATTGCTCATGCCCTGGGTTAGCGAAGCCAAATAGTCGAGCAGGATCATCAGCGGGACAACCAGCGAAAAAGGCAGCACGAAGGCCAGCAGCGGGACTGCGATCAAACCGGAACCGAAACCAGCAATGCCACGCACGAAATAGGCAATCGCGAGAATGACGCCGCTCATGGCAAGTTGATACGGCGTCAACGCTTCAATCACAAACAAGTCTCACTGAAAAAACGAATAAGCGTGACGCCCACGCGTAGAATTTGCCAACTTTGTTAAGATACCGACATGTCATCCGACTCACTCTACCTCGGCCTCGATTTCGGCACCAGCGGCGCACGCGCCATGGTAATCGACGCCCACGGCCAAGTCATTACACAAGCCCATTGCCACTACGACATTACCGATTGGAACAGTTGGTTGCGTGCGCTCCATTGGCTATGCGCCTCGCTGCCGACAACACTGCGCAAGCGCATCGCTAGTATTGCTATCGATGGCACATCATCCAGCGTAGTCATCTGCGATGAATGCAATGTGCCGCTGCGCCCTCCCATGCTCTACAACGACGCTACTGCCAAGGCTCAAGCTTTGGAAATTGCAACATCTGCGCCCAGCGGACACACAACAACCAGCGCCACCTCAAGCTTGGCAAAACTGTTACACCTACTGCAACAGCCTGAAGCAAACGCTGCGCGCTACTTCAACGATCAAGCCAGTTGGCTGGCCGCCATGCTCACCGGTAAGTCCGGCATCAGCGATTACCACAATGCATTGAAACTGGGATATGACGTGGAAACGTTCACTTGGCCAAGCTGGATATATAAGCTGAATGTCCATCATTTACTGCCCAAGGTCGTAGCGCCCGGCTCCCTCCTCGGCAAACTTGCGCCCGAAGTGGCCACCAAGCTGGATCTATCAAAAACTTGCTGCGTGCGCGCTGGTACCACCGATAGCATCGCCGCCTTCATTGCCAGCGGAGCGCAGTCACCGGGTACTGCCGTCACCTCACTGGGTTCAACCCTGGTTGTAAAGCTGCTTTCCACCAAGCGTGTCGAAGATGCGCGCTATGGCGTCTACAGCCATCGCTTTGGCGATTTATGGTTGGCGGGTGGTGCCTCCAATAGCGGTGGCGCAGTCCTACGGCAATTTTTTGACGCTGCGACTTTGGCAACACTATCGCAGCAAATTGATATGACGCAAACAAGTGGCCTCGATTACTACCCACTACCAAAACCAGGCGAACGTTTTCCTATTAATGATGCTCAACTCGCGCCACGCATCGCACCTCGCCCGAATTCTGACGCTGAATTTTTACAGGGTTTACTAGAAGGCATGGCGCGTATCGAAGCGCGCGCCTATGCCTTGCTGGCTGAACTCGGCACGACTCCTTTGAACGAAGTATTCACTGCTGGCGGTGGCGCAAAAAATCCCACCTGGACCGCCATTCGACAGCAGTTGTTAGGCGTCCCGGTCCATACTGCTACACACGATGCCGCCGCCTATGGCGCCGCATTGTTAGCCAAAACCGGGCCAGACTTGCTATCCTAGCGATATGACACAAGAAACCGGGATCGAATATCGCGGTCTCCTGCCGCTTTCTTGGCAGGATGGCCAACCCTCTCCACAACAAATTTCGGACTGGATGCGCGACAACGTCACGGCATTTCATGCCATTGCCGCCCTAGAAGGCCCCGCGCACGAAAGAGAATTGGATCGCACCGCCGGCGTCGATTACACCGCAGCGCGGCTGGAAGCCAAAATGGATTTAATGCTGCAATGGGTCGGTAAATTACTGGTGGCGCAGCATCCCTTACCACCGACCACTGAAGTCATCCTCGGATCAAAAACAATTGCCTGGAAATGCCCAATTGCACTGAAACCCGGTCAGTTCGGTGTGCTTTCACTCTACCTCGCACCCCGCATGCCAATGCCACTGGTTTTCCCAGTACAAATCCAACTCTGCGCCTCCGGGCAAGCACAAGCGCTGCTATTGCACGTCAGCGAAGAAGCGCAGGACGGCCTGGATCGCACCCTATTCCGCTTCCATCGACGGGCGCTTCAGGCACGTAGCGGTAGAGCTTAGTCTCCGCGACTTGCAAGATCGCACTTCTGTAGCGCCGTCATCCTTGCCGGCAACAGCTTCTCTTAGCTAGGGCTGAAAGCCAGCCTATGAAACTGTCGTTCTCGAAGCCTAGGATTTCACTTCAACAAATTCCAAAGCATTTCCATCCGGATCACGACAAAACAACGCGCGTCGTCCAGAGCGGCTGAGCGTATAGGCCACTCCGACTGATTCCAACTTCGATTTCAGCGCATCGATATCCTCAACCGCCAGCGCGATATGCCGATCACGCCCACCATGTTCGTGATGAATTTGTTGCGGCGCATCGGCCAAGGCCAGCACATGAATTTGCTGCGCGCCAAATTCATACCACACACCAGGAAAGCCTAGATCGGGACGTTGCGTGCTTCGGCTCAGTCCGAGCACACCCTCGTAGAATGCGCGTGTCGTATCGACATCCATCACCAATATCGACGCATGCAATAGCTGTGTTACTTTCATGTTTGCTCCGGATGTTCTTTATCCATCATGCCGGAAAAGGCACTGGCCGCGACGATCATTGCCCCACCTAGCCATTCTCTCGCCGACAACACTTCTTTAGCCCAGTAATACGAAGTAATCGCCACCACAACTAATTCGAATAACAAAATCACGATGGCACGATTGGCCGGGGTATGGGTCAGGCCATATTGCATGGCGATGGTGGCGCACACAATGCCCAAGCCCACCACCAATAACCAAAAGTAACCCATCACCGGCAGTTGCCCGACACTGCTCCAGCGTGCTGGTTCGAACCAAGACCACAAAAAACACATGACGATCACACCGCCCCACACCGCAAGTGCTTTGAGTTCTACCGAAACATGGGCGGCGCGGCGTGTCAGCACATTCGTCAACGCGAAGGCGAGTCCAGCAGAAATCCCGACCCACTCGGCATCGCTCTTCGGCCACGGGCTACCCAGATCGGGACGCCACAGCATCACCAAAGCACCGCTCAAGGCCAAGGCCATCACACCAAATGCGACTTTATTTAAACGTTCGCCCAAAAAATAGCGTGCAAAAATCACCGTCCACACCGGTGCCAAATAAAATAACAGCATGACCCGCAATACTTCACCGTGGATCACCGCCACCACATAAGCTAGATTAGTCCATCCCGCTGCCAGGCCAATCCAGATCAAACCCAGCGCGCTGGCATCGATAGTGCGCCAGGCTTTTCGATAGAGAATAGCGCCGAAGGAAAAGGCGATGGCAAAGACCATCGCAGTTGCCGCAATGCCGTTTAGCCCCATGCCATCGAGCAGGCGAAACGGATACCACACGATGCCCCACACCGTTGCGCCGGTCAGCAATCCGGCGATGGGCAAAATACTGCGGTTGGTGGGCATACGTCTTAACCTTTATAATGTTGTTTTTTGTGCGTAAAACCCCGTGAACCCCGACCTCGCCAAGCTTCAACCCTACCCGTTTCAGCGTCTACGCACGTTGTTTCACGGCATTACGCCGCCTGCCGATTTTACACCCATCAACTTATCCATCGGCGAACCGAAGCATGCCACACCCGCGCTGATACGCGATGCGCTAGTGGAGCATCTGGATGGGATGGCGAGCTATCCGCTCACGCAAGGCATTGAAAGCCTGCGCCTAGCCATCGCGCATTGGCTGGAAAAACGTTACCGCATTCCCCATATCAATCCACAAACCCAAGTACTGCCAGTGAACGGTAGCCGCGAAGCCTTGTTTGCTTTTGCCCAGGCTGTCGTCGATCGTTCCAAAGACGCGGTGGTGATTTCGCCCAATCCGTTTTATCAAATATATGAAGGCGCAACGTTCTTGGCTGGTGCTACGCCCTACTATCTCAATACGCTGCCGAGCAATGGCTTTCGCATGGACTTTGCCAGCGTGCCAGAAGCGATCATGCGCCGCACGCAATTGGTGTTCGTGTGCTCGCCGGGCAATCCCACCGGCAAAGTCAAGTCGCTGGACGAGTGGCGCGAGCTGTTTGAACTCTCCGCGCGCTACGGTTTTGTCATCGCCGCCGATGAGTGCTATTCCGAAATCTATTTCGATGAAGCACGCCCCCCACTCGGCGCACTGGAAGCCGCACAACAATTAGGCCTCAAGGATTTCAAAAATCTTGTCGTGTTCAGCAGCCTGTCCAAACGTTCCAACGTTCCAGGCATGCGCTCTGGTTTCGTGGCTGGCGATGCCGAGATTCTGGAGAAATTTCTGCTGTATCGCACTTATCATGGCTGCGCCATGAGCCCGACGGTGCAGCATGCCAGCCAAGCCGCTTGGCAGGATGAAGCGCATGTGGTGGAAAACCGCCGCTTATACCGCTTGAAGTTCGGCGCTTTTCAAAGCGCCTTGGCGGATGTACTGCCCCTGCAAATGCCGGATGCCGCGTTTTACTTCTGGGCACAGACACCGATCGACGACACCGAATTCGCACGCCGCTTGCACCAGGACTATAATGTCACGGTTTTACCGGGCAGTTATCTGGCGCGTGAAGCCCATGGCGTAAACCCCGGTACGAATTTTGTGCGCATTGCCCTGGTAGCGAGCGAGCTGGAATGCTTGGCAGCAGCGCAGCGAATTAAAAATTTTATGGGAACTCTTTAAACACAGAGATCACAGAGGTCGCAGAGAAAAATCTCTGTGCTCTCCGTGGTCTCTGTGGTGCAAATATAAATCTTCAACTTAGGAACCACATCATGCAAGAACTGCAAACCATTATCGACGAAGCCTTCGAACGCCGTGCCGACATCACCCCGCGCAGCGCCGACGCCAAAACCAAAGAAGCGGTCATGCATGTGCTCGACCAACTCGATAAAGGCGCACTGCGCGTCGCGGAAAAAATCAACGGTGAATGGGTGACGCACCAGTGGCTGAAAAAAGCGGTGTTGCTGTCTTTCCGCATGGAAGACAACTTTTTCATCAAAGGCGGCTTCACCAATTACTTCGACAAAGTGCCATCGAAATTTTCCGACTACAACTCCAAGGACTTCCGTGAAGGCGGCTTCCGCGTGGTGCCGCCCGCCTCCGTGCGTAAAGGTTCCTACATCGCCAAGAACGTAGTGCTGATGCCGTCCTACGTCAACATCGGCGCTTATGTCGATGAAGGCACCATGGTCGACACTTGGGCCACCGTCGGCTCTTGCGCGCAGATCGGCAAAAACGTACACCTCTCCGGTGGCGTCGGCATCGGTGGCGTATTGGAACCCGTGCAAGCCGGCCCGACCATCATTGGCGATAACTGCTTCATCGGCGCCCGTTCCGAAGTAGTCGAAGGCGTGATCGTCGAGGACAACGTCGTGATCTCGATGGGCGTCTACATCGGCCAATCGACCAAGATTTACAATCGTGAAACCGGCGAAGTCACCTATGGCCGCGTACCGGAAGGTTCGGTGGTGGTATCCGGTAATCTGCCGTCCAAAGATGGCAGCTACAGCTTGTACTGTGCCGTGATCGTCAAGCAGGTTGATGCCAAGACCCGCTCCAAGGTTGGCATCAACGAATTACTGCGCGGGGTTTGATTTCTTATTGCTTGAAACGCAAAGGACGCAAAGTGACGCGAAGGAAAGCAAGCCTGAATGAATACCTTTGCGAACCTTTGCGTCCTTTGCGGTAATAAAAGACCTCTATGAAACTCTACGGCATTCCCAATTGCGATACAGTCAAAAAGGCGCGCACCTGGTTGACCTCGCATGCCATCAAATATGAATTTCACGACTATAAAAAGCTAGGCGTGGATGCTGATTTACTTAAAAAGTGGATGCAGCAACAAGGCTGGGAACGAATCATCAACCGACAAGGTCAGACATGGCGTAAGTTGAACGATGCCGAAAAAGCAGCGGTAAATGACATCGATTCAGCCATACAACTAGCAACCGAGAAACCCAGTGTGATTAAACGACCGGCCTTTGAACATCGCGGTCAACTCATCCTCGGTTTTGATCCCACTGAATACGAAACAACTTTTTTAGGAAAATAATCATGAAACGTTTGTTGCTTGCGACTACTTTATTCGCCGCTAGTGCTGCCTTTGCTGGTTCCCCTGCCGTATTTGAGCGGAGCGTTAATCAGCCGCTCGACGTCACCTATAAAAATGTCAGCAAGGCACTGGATGACAATGGATTCGTCGTCGTATTTGAAGTCAACATCGGCGAAAACCTAGCCAAGAATGCTAAAAAATTCGGCGAAAACTACAACAAGAAAAAATTGGAAGGCATCAAATCCCTGGTGTTTTGCAATGGCAAGTTCGCCAACCAAATCAGTAATCTTGATCCCGGTATGCTCGCGATGTGCCCTTTGCATGCAACGTTGACGCATAAAGACGGCGTCACCACTGTGTTGTTCGTACGCCCTGGCGTTGTAGCCCAAGGCAGCCCAGCCGCCAAAGCCGCGCAGGATTTAGAAAACGCCACCATTAAAGCACTCGAAGATGGCATCAATGCCAAGTAATACCCCAGGAAATACATTAGCGCTCGCCAAGGAACTGATCAGCCGTCGTTCGCTCACCCCGGACGACGCCGGTTGCCAGGAGATTTTGATCGCGCGCTTGCAACAGCTCGGGTTCAAAATCGAGCCGATGCGTTTCGGCTTTGTCGACAATTTCTGGGCACGGCGTGGCACCACGGCGCCGGTGCTTTGTTTCGCTGGCCACACCGATGTAGTCCCCACCGGCCCAGTGGAGCAATGGGATAGCGAGCCCTTCACCCCGACCGAGCGTGACGGCAAGCTATATGGCCGTGGCTCGGCAGATATGAAAACTTCGCTCGCCGCTTTCATCACAGCCATCGAAGGTTTTTTGGAAAAAAATCCGAATCATCCCGGCTCTATTGCACTGCTCATCACTTCAGACGAAGAAGGTATCGCCATTGACGGCACCGTGAAAGTGGTCGAGGCGCTACAAGCGCGCAATGAACTCATCGACTATTGCATCGTCGGCGAGCCGACCTGCGTGGATAAGCTCGGCGATACTGTCAAGAATGGCCGACGCGGTTCGCTCTCCGGGCACATGATCGTCAAAGGTATTCAAGGCCATATCGCTTACCCGCATTTAGCAAAGAATCCGATTCATCTCGTCGCCCCAGCAATTGCCGAGTTAGCTGCAACTGAGTGGGATCAAGGCAATGAGTTTTTCCCACCGACGACTTGGCAAATTTCCAATATGAATGGCGGTACCGGTGCCACGAATGTCATCCCCGGCGAAGTCGAAATTCTATTTAACTTCCGCTTCTGCACTGCCAGCACGGTGGATGGATTGAAATCCAAAGTGCTCGCCATTTTAGACAAGCATGGCCTGCAATACAGTATTGAATGGGAATACTCCAAACCGTATATCACCGCGCGCGGCAATCTCGTGGATGCCGTCTCAGGTGCCATCAAAGAAGTCGTGGGGATTGATGCCGAGCTATCGACCTCGGGTGGCACATCGGATGGCCGCTTCATTGCTGACATCTGCAAACAAGTGGTCGAACTCGGGCCGCGCAACGCCACCATCCACAAATTGAACGAATGTGTCGAGTTGGATCATATCGAACCGCTGCGCGAGATTTATCAGCGTACGCTTGTGAAGCTGTTGGTTTAAGCTCCCCTCGCCCACTTGTGGGAGAGGGGCTGGGGGAGAGGGTAAGCTGCAAGCCTTGCGCCCTCTCCCTGTCCCTATCCCACAAGTGGGCGAGGGAACCTACTGCAAACTGAACTGGCATATGAAACTTTGTGCCGCTAAAAATCTCTGTGTTCTCTGTGGTTAAACGTTTTAAAGAGTGAAATACAAATGTTCAAGCAAGCCAAAAGCCATCTCACGACCCCACGCGACTTGCTGCGCTTCGCCGTCAGCCGCTTCAACGAAGCCGACTTGTTTTTTGGTCACGGCAGCAGCAATGCACTGGATGAAGCCGCGTATTTGATCCTGCATACCCTGCATTTATCGCACGAATCGATAGACCCATACTTGGATGCCAAGCTCTTGCCGGACGAGATTGCAGCGGTGTTGAATATCCTGGAACAGCGCATCACCCAACGCGTACCGGCGGCTTATCTGACACACGAGGCTTGGCTCGGCGATTTTAAATTTTACGTCGATGAGCGCGTCATCGTGCCGCGCTCGTTTATCGCCGAACTGTTGCGCGAACAACTGAATCCATGGGTCAGCAATCCTTCGCGGATTCACCGCGCAATGGATTTGTGCACCGGCTCCTGCTGCCTAGCGATTTTATTGGCACACGCTTTTCCCGACGCCCAAGTCGATGCCTTGGATATCTCGCCTGGCGCGTTAGAAGTCGCGGCGCGCAATGTCGCGGACTATGACTTAACCAATCGCGTTGATGTCATCCAATCCGATTTATTTCAGGCCGTGCCGGATCGCACTTACGATCTGATCATCAGCAACCCGCCCTACGTCAACAAACCCTCGATGCAGGCCTTGCCACAAGAATACCTACGCGAACCCACGCTCGCCTTGGCCAGCGGCGAAGACGGCCTGGATCATGTGCGCATCATCGTCAATCAAGCCGCCCAACACCTGAACCCGGGTGGTGTCTTGGTCGTCGAGTTAGGACATAATCGCGCGGCGGCAGAAGCTGCCTTCCCACACCTGGAATTCACTTGGCCGGAAACCAGCGGTGGCGATCAGTTTGTGTTTGTGGTGACGCGTGAGCAATTGCTAGTCGGGTTGAAGTAAAACGCTACGCTAGCCGCGCAGTAGGACTTCAGCGCGGTTTGCTTCTTGGTGAGGTTGTTTTGCCAGGCTTGGTTTGACGCGGTGCTCGCCCTGCACCACGTGGAGTACTGGGCTTGTCTGGGCTGGATTTGTTCGATCCAAACTTGCTTGGACCCTCCTGACTCCGACTCGCTCTACTTGAACGAGCTTCACCTTCCGTTGGCTTGGAACGTCTAGGTGCTGGGGCCGATTCTTCGTTTGACTCCGATAATCCTACGGCCTGCATCAACGCCTGTACTTGCACCGGCTCCAAATCCAATGTTTGGCCGCGTTTGACGCGCGGCGGCAAGGTGATGTTGCCATAACGCACCCGAATCAAGCGCGACACCATCAGACCTACGGCTTGAAAAATCCGTCGCACTTCGCGCTTGCGGCCTTCTTTCAGAATCACGTGATACCAGTGGTTGGAACCTTCACCGCCCTGATCTTGGATTAGGTCAAACTTACCAATCCCATCTTCCATCTCGATACCATCTAACAATTGCTGTGTTTGCACTTTCGTCAACACACCCATCACTCGCACAGCGTACTCGCGTTCGATTTCATAACGCGGGTGCATGAGTCGGTTAGCCAGATCGCCGGAGGTGGTAAACAGCAGCAGACCGCCGCTATTGATATCGAGGCGGCCGACGGCAATCCATTTGGCACCGCGTAGGCGCGGCAATTGTGCAAACACCGAAGGACGACCTTCTGGGTCATCGCGTGAAACGATTTCGCCTTCCGGTTTGTTATAGAGCAACACGCGTGGTGCGCGCGGTTTACCGGTCTTGGATTCTAATTTGAAACGGAACGGTTTTTTGTCGATCGAAACGCGATCGCGCAATTCGATGCTTTGGCCAATGGTCGCCAACTCGCCATTGACGGTGACGCGCCCTGCGCGAATCCAGTCTTCGATCTCGCGACGCGAACCCAGGCCTGCTGCGGCGAGTAGTTTATGCAGCCGTTCCGGCATCAGCTTCTTTGGATGGGGATACTATATCTTCGCCATTGTCTTCATCGTTGGCCGGCTCAATGGCAGGCATCATCGCTTCCGTCAGCAGCATTTGCTCGTTGACGACAAACTGATCGAGCGATGGCAAGTCTTGCAAGGAGCGTAAATTCAGATCATCCAAAAATTGCTTAGTCGTAGCATATAAACCGGG
>JAHECG010000024.1:22781-33252 GCA_024641855.1 Betaproteobacteria bacterium
AAGGTCACCACCAATTCCGCTACACCGGCTTCGATACTGAACAATTCGGAAAATTCTTTGAACCCGCCTTCTTCCAACGTACGCAACACACGCGTCATGTGTTCACGCACGGATAATTCGTGGCGCGTAATACGATGATGGCGTGTGTTCTTGGCACGCGCGACCACAGCCTCCCAGGCCGCTTGCAAATCGCTGATATTGACTTGCGGCAGGCGCTCTTCGGCTACCCGATCTAAAAACACTTGCACCAGGGTGATGTCGCGGCCGACATGCGGCAATTCATCTAACTTATGCGCCGCATATTTCATTTGTTCGTATTCGAGCAAACGCCGTACCAACTCGGCACGCGGATCTTCCTCGATGCCTTCATCCTGCTTCGGTGGCCGTGGCAACAGCATGCGCGATTTGATCTCCGTCAGCATCGCCGCCATGACCAAATATTCCGCTGCTAATTCCAGCTGCGAAGTGCGCAGCAAATCGACATACCCAATGTATTGTTTAGTCAGATCCGCCATCGGGATATCCAGGATATCCAGGTTGTGTTTGCGGATCAGATACAGCAGCAGATCGAGCGGCCCCTCAAATGCGTCGAGGATGACTTCCATCGCATCTGGCGGGATGTACAAGTCCTGCGGCAATTGCAGCAGAGGCTCGCCGTAGATACGGGCGAAATGAGGCGCTTCTTCGAGAACAGCTGACATAATTAGAAGTTACTAATTTTATGAGGTTTTGTGGTGTGCCGCATTTAAGAATTAAACCACAAACAAACCCAACTGAACACTAGATATTGTGTTTTTTTGACAATCAAAGCGCAAGCTATGGTATTCAAAAGGAAAATACTATTTTAGGAAAATTCTCTGGAAAATCAAATACAAGCCAAAAAGGAAAGCCACGAAATATCCGTGGCTTATGGTCTTCATGAACTGAGGGAGCGGATTTAGCTGTAATCCAAACCCATTGCCTCCCGTACATCGCGAAGGGTTTCCTGAGCCAACTCACGGGCTTTTTCGCAGCCATCCGCAATCAGGTTGCGCACTAAGGTCGGGTCTTCTTCGTAGCGCCTTGCGCGTTCGTGCATCGGCTTTTGCTCTTCCAATACGGCGTCGATCACCGGCTGCTTACATTCCAAGCAACCAATACCCGCGCTCTTGCAGCCTGCTTGCACCCATTGCTGGGTTGAGACTTCTGAATACACTTGGTGGAATTGCCACACCGGACAATTTTCTGGATCACCCGGGTCGGTGCGGCGCACGCGTGCCGGGTCGGTCGGCATGGTGCGAATTTTCTTCACCACACTATCGGTCTCTTCACGCAGCGCGATGGTGTTTTGATACGACTTGGACATTTTTTGTCCATCTAAACCCGGCATTTTGGAGGCTGCGGTGAGTAGCGCTTGCGGTTCGGCCAGAATCATTTTGCCGCCACCTTCCAAATAACCGAATAAGCGCTCACGGTCACCTAAAGACAGATTTTGCGCTTCGTTAAGCAAGGCTTGCGCCGATTCCAAGGCTTCATCGATGCCTTGTTCTTGATATCGCGTGCGTAGCTCGTGATACAACTTGGCTTTTTTCGAGCCGAGTTTTTTGACGGCC
Organism: Betaproteobacteria bacterium; assembly: GCA_024641855.1. GTDB lineage: Bacteria > Pseudomonadota > Gammaproteobacteria > Burkholderiales > Thiobacteraceae > RBG-16-58-11. The sequence continues at coordinate 24,374 of JAHECG010000024.1, forward strand.
GCTTGCGCCTTCTCTTCAAAGCCGGGTTCGCGCCCATAAAGATGGTTAAAGCGGCGCGCGATCTCACGGGTAAATTCGATATGCGGGACCTGATCTTCACCCACCGGAACCTTGTTGGCACGGTAGATCAAGATATCTGCACTTTGTAGCAACGGATAACCGAGAAAGCCGTAAGTAGATAAATCTTTCTCCGTGAGTTTTTCTTGTTGGTCTTTGTAGGTCGGCACGCGTTCCAACCAACCCAGCGGCGTCATCATCGACAGCAATAAATGCAACTCGGCATGTTCCGGTACGCGCGATTGAATGAACATCGTCGCATGCGAGGGATCGACACCGGCAGCAAGCCAATCGATCACCATATCCCAGGTGCTTTGCTGAATTTGATGCGGGTCATCGTAATGTGTCGTCAGCGCATGCCAATCGGCGACAAAAAACAAGCACTCGAATTCGTGCTGCAATTGGATCCAATTTTTTAACACCCCATGATAATGACCTAAATGCAGGCTACCGGTGGGGCGCATGCCGGAAAGCACGCGTTCGACAAACATAGAGACGTTCCTTCTATCTGAGGAGGGAAAATAAAATGGCCATAAACTGATCAAACGGCAAACCGACCAAGGTGACGGTACTGGACATGGCCAACTCGACCAAGGGCCACATCACGATACCGAGAATATGGGTAAACATGAGGACGATCAAGATGATCATGCCATACGGTTCGATGCGCGAGAATTTATAGGCATAGGGATGCGGCAATAAGCTGACGGCGATGCGACCACCATCCAGCGGCGGCAAAGGCAATAAATTTAAAGCCATCAATACGGCGTTGATGAACACGCCGGCCACCCCCATCAGCATTAAGGGTTCACCCAATGAATTTTGCATTGAAGTCCCGAGCTTGATGGCAATCGCCCAGAACAAGGCCATTGCCAAATTAGCCAACGGTCCCGCCAGTGCAACCCATAACATATCTTGTTTTGGACGACGCAAGCGACCGAAGTTAACTGGAACAGGTTTGGCCCAGCCAAACAAAATGAATCCACCGCCAAAGATGCTGCTCGTCAGCAAAATGATGCCCGGCACCAATAACGTGCCGACCGGATCGATGTGCCGCAGAGGATTTAGACTAATGCGGCCAGCTTGATAGGCCGTCAGATCGCCAAAATATTTTGCCGCATAGCCGTGCGCTGCCTCATGCAAGGTAATGGCAAAGATGACAGGTAACGAAAAAACGATAATTTTCTGTACCAAACTCAGGTCCATCAATGCTCCAATCCAAATAAAGCCAAATCGCCCTTACCCTTGCGAATAACCTGCGGGAAATCCCCAGACAAATCGATCACCGTGCTCGGTTCCACCCCACAAAAGCCGGCATCCATAATCAAACCGACTTGTTTCTCCAAACGATCGCGAATTTCCTCTGGATCGTTCAAGGGCAACTCGTCGCCCGGCATCTGTAACGTCGCGCTTAACAGCGGCTCGCCCAACTCTTCCAACAATGCTTGCGCCACGGGATGCTGCGGCACACGCAAACCAATGGTAGCGCGCTTCGAATGTTGCAAGCGTCGCGGCACTTCGCGCGTGGCTTCCAAGATAAAAGTATAACTACCCGGCGTGGCCGCTTTCAGCATGCGAAATTGTTGATTATCCACCCGCGCATAGTGCGCGATCTCGGATAAATCCCGGCACACCAAAGTGAAATGATGATCGCTCTGCACTTGGCGAATTTCGCGAATCCGCCGCTCCGCATCTTTGTCACCAATATGGCAGCCGAGTGCATAACAAGAATCGGTCGGATAAACAATCACGCCACCGGCGCGCACAATCTCCGCAGCTTGACGAATCAAGCGCGGTTGTGGATTTTCAGGATGAATGGAGAAAAATTGGGCCATAAATTAAGCAGCGAGTGCGCGTACTTCTTTCCAATCATGCCACACGGGCTGGCATTGGCTGGGCAAATCGGGCAGACGTCCCATGCTCATATAGCTATGACCTGGGCCGTGATAATCGGAGCCACGCGAGGAGAGCAATCCATGCTTATGTGCCAAGTCGGCAAACTGTCCGTATTGCTCCGGGTGATGGCTACCGGAAACAACCTCAATACCGACCCCACCGAGTAGCTTGAACTCGTTAAAAAGGTCGTCTAATAAAGTTCTGCCCAGATCATAACGACCGGGATGCGCGATTACCGGCTGTCCGCCGGCCGCCAAAATCCAACTCAAGGCTTCTTCCAAACTGGCCCACAGATGCGGCACATAACCCGGCTTACCCTTGATCAGGTAGCGTTTGAAAACTGTTTTCATATCCTTGGCGTGACCATTCGCAATCAAAAAACGGGCGAAATGGGTGCGGCCGATAATGCCTTCGCTGGCAAACTGGCGCGCGCCTTCCAGACTGCCTTGAATGCCGATTTTCTCCAGTTCGCTGGCGATGCCTTCAGCACGGCCAAAGCGCGATTCTCGAATCCGCGCCAGCCCTTGCTGCAACGCGGGATGCTGCGGGTCAATGCGTAATCCCAAAATATGCAAGGTACGGTTACGCCATGTCACTGATATTTCAGTGCCAGCGATTAAAGTGATCGCACTATCTACCGCTGCCGCCCGCGCCTCATCAATACCGGCGACATCGTCATGATCGGTCAGCGCCAGCACCTGCACACCTTGGCTGGCCGCGTGGCGCACCAATTCGCTGGGGGTCATCAAACCGTCGGAAATCGTGGAATGGCTATGTAAATCGACTTTAATCATGGGCTACAGGAGGGGGAACAGCCAAATCATAGCAAAACGCCGCTATTCTGTCTGTTTTGCCCGTGTTAAACTCAGCCTCTATATAAGTCCGTACCCGCCAACATCCACCCATTGACCCATTGACGGCCCCATGAACGAACTGCAGGAAATTCAGCAACTGTTCTCGACCGCGGCTAGCGACATCGAAATTCGATATACCCAGCGTAGTGCGCAAACAGAAGAAGTCAGTCCGATACAATTGGCGGATGCGTTAAAACAATTGTTTCAAGTCTTTGAAGACTTGGATTTAAAAAACGGCGCACATGCCTCATTACCCGATAGCGATCCTAGCGAGTTAGGTGAGCATGGCATTCTGCTTGCCACTGACCTCGTCAAATGGGCCGAGCGTTTAGATCTGCCGCAAGCCAAATCCGATATTGAAAAAATCACGATCGGCATCGCCTTATGGATTGCACGCCACGCGGGTGAAATTCGTGAACTGGAAACGGTAGTCAACGGTTTTGCGGCCAGTGCCAATACCACTACTTCCGAGGAAGCGTTGCGTGCCCTGTTCCGCGCAACCAAAGCGGTATTGGAGCATGCCGCGTCTGAGATCAAAGCAGATGTCGATCAATCCAACCCTGGCCGCCCCTGGCGCGTTTTAAATTTCAACTTCGCCATCGTTGCCACACGCATACAAGATGCAGCATTAATGCACGAAGCATTCGACACCCTGAGCCGAAATCTGCCGCAAGATGCGCCAGCCTTTTTCGAAGAAGGCTTAAAACAATCCGACAAACCGGTCTATGGCCCCGTCGTCAAAAGCCTGATGCAAGAATATTTCGCGCGCTGGACAGTGCGCCACTAGAGACTTATGAAAAAAATCTTCTTCGATCTGTTTCCGATCATCCTATTTTTTATTGCATTTAAATTGGCCGGGAGTAACCCGGAACAAGCCAGTGCCTTCGCAACCGCGTTGCACTATTCAGCAACCGATCCCAAGCAATTGCCAATTTTATTGGCGACCGGCTTCGCCATCTTTGCAACCATGCTGCAAATTGCTTGGGTTTGGTTCCGCCATGGCAAAGTCGACACGATGCTTTGGGTTAGCCTGGGTCTGATCTCAGTCTTGGGTGGAGCGACTTTATTTTTACAAGACCCAACCTTCATTAAATGGAAGCCGACCGCACTGTATTGGTTATTTGCGGTCGTACTCGCATTTAGCCAAATTCTATTCAAGAAAAATTTGATCCGCAGCATGATGCAACAAGCGCAAATGGAATTACCTGAGCCCGTTTGGACCAAACTCAACTATAGCTGGGCTACGTTCTTTGCCATTATGGGCTTCCTAAACATTTACGTTGCCTATAACTACTCGCTCGAATCCTGGGTTGATTTCAAGCTATTCGGTACCACCGGCATTATGTTTGCCTTCATCCTGGCGCAAGGCTTTGTGCTCTCGAAGTACATCGTGCATGAGGGAAACGACTAATGCTGTATACGATTATCGGTGAAGACATCCCCAACAGCCTGGACAAGCGTCTAAGCGCACGCCCTGCGCATTTGCAACGCCTGACGCAATTACAAGACGCCGGCCGCTTATTGCTGGCTGGCCCGTTTCCGGCAATCGACAGCATCGATCCCGGCCCGGCCGGATTTAGCGGCAGCCTGATCGTGGCAGAATTCGCCTCACAGCAAGAAGCGCAAGCCTGGGCCGATGCCGATCCCTATGTGGCTGCTGGCGTATATGCTCAAGTCAGCGTCAAACCTTTTAAGAAAGTCTTTCCCGCATGAACACCATTGAAACCATACAAGCGCGACTCGTTGCCCTGCACCCAGAGCACATCGAAATCCAAGACGATAGCGCCAGCCATGCCGGACATGCCGGCGCTAAAAGCGGCGGCGGTCACTTTTTCCTGACCATCGTGTCTGAACAATTTGCGGGTCAAGCAACGCTGGCACGCCACCGCAAAATTTACGATTTATTAGGCGATTTAATGCAACAGCAAATTCACGCACTTAGTATCAAAGCGCACACCCCAGACGAATTTTTCTCAACCCGAAACTAAAAGGAACACTCATGCGTAACGTCAAAACCCGCATCGTCATGCTCGCGCTCGGCAGCTTAGTACTGCTTAACGCTTGCAATGCTCAAGATGAAAAGAAAGCCAATGATGCCGTCTTAGCTACGGTGAATGGCACCGCCATTTATCAATCCCAGTTGGATCAGTTAATGCGTCAAGGTTTAGCGCAAGGTGCTCCTGATAACGCCGACACCCGTAAAGTCATTCTGGACGAGTTGGTCAGCCGTGAAGTCGCACGTCAAGACGCCGTGAAAAAAGGACTAGATAAAAACGCAGAAGTGAAACAGCAAATCGAGCAAGCATCGAATGCAATCTTGATCAACGCCTTTATGCAAGACTTTATCAAAAATCATGCGCCGACGGATGATCAACTGAAAGCCGAGTATGACAAAGTTAAAGCTCAAATTGGCGACAAACAATACAGCGTGCGTCACATTTTGGTGAAAACTGAAAAGGAAGCAAAAGACATTATTGCGCAGCTCAACAAAGGAGCGAAATTCGAAAAGTTGGCCAGCAAATCACTCGATAAAGGTTCGGTAGCGCGCGGCGGCGACCTTGGCTTTAATGCGCCTTCAGCCTATGTACCCCCATTTGCGCAAGCGGTGACATCGTTGAAAAAAGGTGAAACCACCAAAGCACCGGTGCAAACCCAATTCGGTTGGCATGTGATTCGTGTGGAAGATATTAAATCTGCACCGACGTTCGATGAAGTGAAGAAAAATCTTGCGCCGCGCGTGCAACAAGATGAACTGCGCAAGTATATTGAGGGTCTGCGCAAGAACTCCAAGATCGACATTAAAGCTGTGCAAGCTCCAGCAGCGCATGCACCTGCTGCTGCACCAGCACCCGCCGCAGCGCCTGCTAAAAAGTAATTTGTAATATACGCACCAACAAAAACGCCAGGTCAGACCTGGCGTTTTTTTTCGATCTACAACATCATCGCACTAAAAATTACGCGGCTTGAACTCCGAAACTTCCTGCAACTGTTCGAACAACTCCCGTTCTTTATCACTCAGTGTCTCAGGCGTAACAATCTGAAACACCGCATACAAATCCCCATGCCCTTCTCTCGCCTTGGGCAAGCCTTTGCCGGTCAATCGCATCTTTTGGCCAGAACGGCTGCCGGGTTTAACTTTGAGCCGCACCTTGCCCGCCAGCGTTGGGATATCTACGCTAGCGCCTAGTGCTGCTTCCCACGGCGCTAATGGCACGTCCATGGTTAAATCATGCGCTTCGCCCGGTTTAAACCAAGCGTGCGGCAAGAAACTAATACGGAGAAATAAATCACCAGCGCCTCCGCCATGCTGCCCTGCACCACCTTTACCGGCCAAACGTAGCCGCTGCCCTTCGGTAGCCCCTTTAGGAATGCGAACCTTAATCGTGCGCGGCACACGCACCATAAATCCTTGTGGACTTGGCTCAGGCACTTCCAATTGCAAGGTTTTCTCTGCGCCTTCGTAGGCTTCTTCCAAAGTAATTTCCAAAGCGACTTCAAAGTCCTGTCCGGCCTGCGCAAACCCACGCCCACCGCCGCGACGATGACCATGCCCTGCGGCACCGCCACCAAACATCTGCGAAAACAAATCGCCGAAATCCATATTGCCGAAATCGGCATGACCGCCACCACCCCAGCCCGGCGGGGGACGAAAATCCTGGCCAGGTTGATAAGAGCCGAGATTGTCGTAGGCGGCGCGCTTTTCCTTGTCGCCCAATACCTCGTTGGCTTCGTTCACTTCTTTGAATTTATCTTCGGCGTTTTTTTCCTTGGATACGTCCGGATGATATTTGCGCGCGAGTTTACGGTAAGCCTTCTTGATCTCATCTTCCGAGGCATCGCGCTTTACGCCGAGAATCTTGTAGTAGTCCTTGTATTGCATAGCAGCAAAATCCGTTTCTTTATCAACCACTCATTGATAAGTGCTGAAGTGGGAAATTTCAAGGGGGAACGACGACTTCCCCCTTATTACATAGACACTAAAACCAGTTTAGCTCACCCATTTTCGAGCATTGCGGAACATACGCAGCCAAGGGCCATCTTCTTGCCAATCTTGCGGATGCCAGGAATGTTGCGCCGCGCGGAACACGCGCTCGGGATGCGGCATCATCACCGTGAAACGGCCATCTGGCGTAGTGAGGCCGGTGATACCTTGCGGTGAGCCATTGGGATTTTGCGGGTAAATTTCTGTGGCATGGCCGCGGTTGTCGATGTAGCGCAAAGCCACTTTCGCTTGCTGCATATCGGTATCATTCGCGAATTCAGCATAGCCTTCGCCATGCGCCACCACGATGGGCATACGACTGCCGGCCATGCCTTCGAGGAACAACGAAGGACTCTGCAACACTTCCACCATCACAAAGCGCGCTTCAAATTGCTCCGATTTATTGCGCACGAAATGCGGCCAAGCATCGGCACCGGGAATGATCGTATGTAAGTTGCTCATCATCTGACAGCCATTGCACACGCCGAGCGAAAAGGAATCGGTGCGCTGGAAAAACGTCTCGAAGTCATCGCGCGCACGACTATTGAATAAGATGGACTTCGCCCAACCTTCGCCTGCGCCCAATACGTCACCATAAGAGAAGCCGCCACACGCGACGAAGCCTTTGAAATCCGCCAAGCTGACGCGACCCGCAATGATGTCACTCATGTGCACATCGACCGCTTCGAAACCCGCGCGATCAAACGCAGCCGCCATTTCCACCTGACCATTCACACCCTGTTCGCGCAGGATCGCCATGCGTGGACGTTTTCCAGTTGCGATGAATGAAGCGGCGATATCGAGATTGAGATCGAAGCTCAGGCTGGCCGAAAGGCCGGGGTCTTGCGCATCCAACACTTGATCGAATTCTTGTTGCGCGCAATCCGGATTGTCGCGCAACTGTTGCATGCGGAAAGTCGTTTCCGACCAAATGCGCTGCAATTCAATCCGTGAGGCATCGTAGAACGGTTTCGCGTGGCGCATAAAACGAATGCGGTCTTCATTATTCACGGTGCCGATGACATGCATGGAACTCAACAAATCAGCAGCGATGAATGCATCCATCACGGCTTTGGTATCGCTGCGTCGGACTTGTAGCACGGCACCCAATTCTTCGTTGAACAAGACCTTAAAGATGCGCTCTGAAACTTCTCCGGGGACAAGTTGCGGCTCTTCCGCACCATGCAGTTCAATATCGTTACGAACTTGCTCAAAGCACAATTCATCCATGTCGAGCGTGATACCGACATGCCCAGCGAAGGCCATCTCGCACAGGGTCACGAATAAGCCGCCATCAGAGCGGTCGTGGTAGGCCAGTAGTTGCTGATCGCGATTGAGCTTTTGTACCGTATCAAAAAAGGCTTTGAGCTTGGTCGCATCAACCACGTCCGGGCATTCGTTGCCGATTTGATTGTGCACCTGCGCCAGCGCCGAGCCACCCAAGCGGTTAGCCCCTAAACCCAGATCGACCAGAATCAAATCCGTCTCACCGCAATCGGTGCGCAGTTGTGGCGTCAGCGTGTTACGTGCATCGGTAACTGGCGCGAAGCCGGAAACGATGAGCGAGATCGGTGCAGTCACATCGCGCTTCACACCGTTGTCGTCCCAGACAGTCTTCATCGACATTGAGTCTTTGCCTACGGGAATGCTGATACCGAGTGCTGGGCATAATTCCATGCCAACAGCGCGCACCGTATCGAACAAGGCCGCGTCTTCGCCAGGATGCCCCGCAGGTGCCATCCAGTTGGCGGAGAGTTTGATATCGGACAATTCATTGATCGGTGCCGCCGCCATATTGGTAATGGTCTCGCCCACCGCCATGCGGCCAGAAGCCGGCGCATCGATCAAGGCCAAAGGCGTACGCTCGCCCATGGCAAACGCCTCACCCAAGTGAGTGCGATAACCCATCAGCGTCACAGCGCAATCAGCCACCGGCACTTGCCAAGGGCCAACCATTTGGTCGCGCGCGGTAAATCCACCCACGCTACGATCCCCGATGGAAATCAGGAAAGTTTTGTTTGCGACAACGGGCAAGCGCAGTACACGTTCTGCTGTATCGACCAAGCTCATGCCAGACAAATCAATTGCGG
>JAHECG010000003.1:0-82515 GCA_024641855.1 Betaproteobacteria bacterium
TACAAAGCGCACGCGTTTTCATCAGCAGTTTTGATCGAGCCAACATTCGCTATCGCATCGCACAAAACCCTGGCGGGGCGCGTGAGCAGTTATTGCGCTTCATTCGCGAAGAGCATGCCGGCGATGCTGGCATTGTGTATTGCTTGTCACGTAAGCGCGTGGATGAGATTGCCGCCTGGCTCGCCGAGCAAGGTCTTACCGCTTTGCCCTATCACGCCGGGTTGGACAACCAAGTGCGCGCCAAACATCAAACACGGTTTCTGAATGAAGAAGGTGTGATCATGGTGGCCACGATCGCCTTTGGCATGGGTATCGATAAACCCAATGTGCGTTTCGTCGCGCATCTGAATTTGCCGAAAAGTGTCGAGGCGTATTACCAAGAAACCGGGCGTGCCGGTCGCGATGGCTTGGCTTCCGATGCCTGGATGATTTACGGCCTGCAAGACATTATCACCTTGCGCCAAATGATCGAAGGCTCAGAATCTGACGAGGCGCACAAACGGGTTGAGCGTCACAAGCTCGATGCCATGCTGGGCTTGTGCGAACTCACCACATGCCGACGCCAAGCCTTACTCGCCTATTTCAGCGAAACGCTGGATCAGCCTTGTGGCAATTGCGATACCTGCATATCGCCACCCGAAACGTGGGATGCCAGCATACCGGCACAAAAGGCGCTATCCTGCGTGCACCGTACCGGCCAGCGCTTTGGCGTGAATTATTTGATCGATGTTCTGCTGGGAAAAGACGATGAGCGCATTCAGCGTTTCGGTCATGATGCTATTACCACTTTCGGTATCGGTCGCGATCTCAGCATGCCGGAATGGCGCGGCATCTATCGTCAACTCATCGCGCGCGGATTGCTTGCTGTCGATCTCGAAGGTCACGGCGCGCTGCGCTTAACCGATGCATGCAGGCCCATTCTGCGGGGAGAAGAAAGTCTCTGGTTACGGCGCGAACTCAAGCCCTCTCGCAGCAAGAAAACCAAATCCAAGCGCGGCACGGCTAGCCCGTTTACCGATGAGCGGGATCAACATTTATGGGAAGCCCTACGCTCTTTGCGGCGGCAATTAGCCGAAAAGCAAGGCGTGCCGCCGTATGTGGTTTTTCACGATGCAACATTGGCGGAGATGGTTGCCGTACGCCCACAGACGCTCGGAGAGTTTGCGCATATCTCCGGCGTGGGCGAGCGCAAGTTAGCGGCTTATGGCGAGGGGTTTTTGGACGTGATACGCGAGTTTGCTACGCTATAAGTGCGTAGGGTTTTTAACCCTGCAAGGCTTCCAACGCTTCCCAACGCGCATAGGCGGCAGCTAGATCTTTATCGATTGCGGCCAACCGGTCTTGTGCGGTGCTGATAATGTTTTTCTCTTGCTGGTAAAACCCCGGATCGCTCATACGCACGCCAATCTGTTCCCGCTCGGATTCGAGTGCTTGAATTTTTTGCGGCAAGGCTTCCAATTCGCGCTGATCTTTGAAAGAAAGTTTCTTTGCTTTTGCAGCCGGTTTCTCGACGGGCGCAGCGGGTGTGGGTTTTGTTTCGGTAGACTTCGCGCTGGGCTTGGCAGATGGAGGCGTGAAACGCTGGCGCAGCCAATCGTCGTAGCCGCCAACGTATTCGTTCACCACGCCATCGCCTTCGAACACCAAAGTGCTAGTCACGACATTATTCAAGAATGCACGATCATGGCTTACCAGCAGTACGGTGCCTTTGTAATCGATGAGCAACTCCTCTAATAGCTCTAGCGTATCAGCATCGAGATCGTTGGTTGGTTCGTCCAGCACCAGTAGATTCGACGGTTTAGTGAAGAGCTTTGCCAACAGCAAGCGATTACGTTCTCCGCCAGAGAGCGCTTTCACGGGTTGGCGCGCGCGGTTTGGCGTGAATAAAAAATCTTGTAAGTAGCTCAACACATGTTTGGGTTGACCATTGATGGTGACGGTATCAGAACCCTCGCCGACGTTATCCACCACGGTTTTCTCTTCATCGAGTACGGCGCGGTATTGATCGAAGTAAGCAATTTGCATCTTCGTTCCCATCTGCAGCTTGCCGCGCGTCGGTTCCAGCTCACCTAACAGTAAGCGCAACAGCGTGGTTTTGCCGGAACCATTGGGACCGATGATGCCAATCTTGTCGCCGCGCATAATGGTGGAGGTGAGATCGCGCACGATGGCGCGTCCATCGTAATCGAAACCAACGCCTTCGGCCTCAACCACAATCTTGCCGGAGCGCTCGGCGGCTTGAATGCCCATATTGACGGAGCCAGTGCGCGTGCGGCGCTCCGCATGTTCACGACGCATGGCTTCCAATGCGCGCACCCGGCCTTCGTTGCGTGTGCGGCGCGCTTTGATGCCTTGGCGGATCCACACTTCTTCTTGCGCCAGCCGCTTGTCAAATAACGCGTTATGCTTTTCTTCGTCGGCCAGCATCGCCTCTTTGCGTGCGAGGTAGGTTGCGTAGTCGCCGGGGAAATCCGCTAGCTTGCCGCGATCGAGTTCGATAATGCGCGTGGCGAGGCGCTGCAAGAAAGCGCGATCATGGGTAATAAACAATAAAGCGCCATTCCAGTTCAGCAGGAATTCTTCGATCCAAGTAATGGCGGCAATATCCAGATGGTTGGTCGGTTCGTCCAGCAAAAGCAGATCGGGTTCGGCCACGAGTGCGCGCGCTAACATCACGCGTCGCTTCATACCCCCGGAAAGGCTTGCGATATCAGTATCCGGATCCAGCGCTAGTTTGGTGAGCACGGTATCTACCCGCTGCGTCAACGTCCAGCCATCAATGGTTTCAAGCTCGTGCTGACATTCTTCCAGTGCGTCCATCAGGCTGTGATCATCAGCTACGTCATGTGCTAGTTGGTGATAGCGATCGATCAACTCACCGGCTTTGCCTAAACCTTCGGCGACCACATGAAAAATACTGCCGCTGGTACCCAAGGGGACTTCTTGCGCCAATTGTGCGACACGCAAACCCTGGGCGCGGATGATTTCGCCGCCGTCGGGCTGAATTTCACCCGCGATCAATTTCAGTAGCGTGGATTTACCGGCACCATTGCGCCCAATCAGGCACAAGCGCTCACCTCGATCAATTTGAAAATTGACGCCGTCCAGCAGCGGGGGATGGCCGAAGCCGAGAATGATGTCGCGAAAAGTCAGAATAGCCATGGCAAAACAATCAAAAGGCGTGGGCGCGCATTGTACCTGTCATAGCCCAAGCCCGCACCTTTAGGTATGGAGTGAGAGGGGATTTCTTTTTCGTAATAGATGCGTAACGTCTTCGGCAGGCAGTGGCTTGCTGAATAAATAGCCTTGCATCAAACGACAACCTTGGCCGTATAAGAAATCACGCTGGGCTTGTGTTTCAATGCCTTCTGCAATCACATTGAGATTTAAGCTTTGCGCCAACACGATAATCGCGGTGGTAATTGCGCTATCCGTGGTATCGCTAGGAAGGTCATGTACAAAGCTACGGTCGATTTTTAGCGTGTCGATTGGGAAGCGCCGCAAATAACTGAGCGATGAATAGCCGGTGCCGAAATCATCGATGGCCAGACGCACACCTAAACCGCGTAGCGCACCCAACACCTCAGTTGTGGCGCCACCTTGTTGCATCAGCATACCTTCTGTAATTTCTAATTCTAGCTGCCCAGGGAGATAAGGACGTTTAGAAAGATTGTGTTCGAACGCGAGCAGCAACCCATCGTTTTGAAGTTGGCGAATGGAGAGATTAATCGCCATGCGCAAGCTCGGCCAGCCAAGCTTATGCCATGTGTGCAATTGTTCGCAGGCGGTTTCCAATACCCATTCGCCCGCGGGAACAATTAAGCCCGTTTCCTCCAGCAGCGGGATAAAGTCGCTGGGTTGAACCAAGCCCAAATCCGGATGTTGCCAACGCAGTAACGCTTCAACGCTGACGATGACGCCACTATTCGCGTCAACTACCGGTTGGTAAAACAAACACAACTCATGGCGATCTAAAGCGTGCCGTAAGCTGGATTCCAAGGACAGGCGCTCGAAGGCCCGCGCACTCATTTCCGACGAATAGAATTGAAAGGTGTTTTTCCCTTGTTCTTTGGCGCGGTACATGGCGATATCGGCATTTTTTAAAAGCGCGGACGCATCAGCGCCATCATTGGGATACAAACTAATGCCGATACTGGCCGTTACGTAAAAATGTTGTGATGAAATTTGAAAGGGCGGGAGCAGGGCACTTAAAACTTTTTTGGCGATGTCGCGAATGTCGATTTCATTCGCGACATCATCCAACAAAATAACAAACTCATCGCCACCGAAGCGTGCAACGGTATCTCCTTCACGCACACAAGAGTTTAGGCGGAGGGCAATTTGTTGCAGGATCAAATCACCAGTTTCATGACCCAAGGTGTCGTTGATGGTTTTAAATCGATCCAGATCCACGAATAGCAGCGCAACCACGCGCTGATGCCAACGTGCTCGCGCTAGCGCTTGATTGAGCCGATCCAGCAGCAATAAGCGATTCGGTAGTTCGGTCAATGCGTCGTGTTGCGCGATGTATTCCAAGCGCTCCTGCGCTTGCATGCGTTCTGTAACATCCTTACCGGTAGAAATGAAGTGCGTGATTTCCCCAGCTGCATTTTTGAGCGGGGAAATGGTTTTTTCTTCGAAGTAATCGTCGCCATTTTTACGACAATTGATGAACACTTCGCGAAACACTTTGCCCGAGAGAATTGTTTGCCACAAATTTTGGTAGAAAGCTGGACTATGTTTGCCGGAGCGAATGAGTCGTGGGCTTTGCCCAATCACCTCGGCCGGGCTAAACCCCGTAATTTGCTCAAAGGCTGGGTTAACGTATTCAATGGTGCCGGTTGTGTTGGTAATCAGAACGGCGTCCGCAGTCTGTTCCAGCGCACTGGAAAGCTGACGCATGCGCGCCTCGGCACGGCGTCGGTCACTGATGTCATGTACGAACACTAAGCCGCAGGGCGCGCCCTCCCAAAGGGTTTGCGTCACGGTAATCTCCACCGGCAGTTCGCGCCCATCACGGGTAAGGAACACGGTTTCGTAAACATGCTCAGCAGGCGCTCCTGGCGGTTGCTGTTCTAATCGCGCTAAAACCGCCGCGCATTCATCGGGATGCACGAATTCCGCAATCCCTGCTTGGCGAAGCTCACCTAGGGTATAGCCCAAAAGCTTTAATAATTGCGCATTTCCAAACATTGGCTGGCCGCTGCAATAAACTAAAATTCCGACATTGGCATTTGCGGTCAGCGAACGGAAATTGGCCTCACTTTGTGCCAACGCATGTTCGGATTGGTCGTGCGCGGCCATAACCGCAAGCATTTGCAGCGCGTAATTTAAGTCATCAATTAATTCATTCAAAAGCACCGTTTCTTCATGTGCGAAAGCATTGGGCTTGTCCGCGTAGACGTTTACTGCGCCAATAATCCCTCCATCAACCTGGAGCGGAAAAGAGGCTGAGGAGCCGTAACCATGGCGCAGAGCGCTTTCGCGCCAGAGTAAAAAAATTGGATCAGTCGCACTGTCGTTGTTGATGACAAAACGGCCCTCACGAATGGCAACCCCCGTCGGGCCACTGCCTTGTGGGGAGTCGTCACAGCGAATATCGGCTTGCGCCAAATAACCATCGTCGATGCCGTGCTGGGCGGCCACACGCACCCTGCTGCAATGGGCCTCCGCGAGGCCAATCCACGCCATGCGGTATTCGCCATGCTCGACAAGAATGCGACAAGTTTCGTTCAGCAGACGTTCACGGGAACGCTCGCGAACAATCATCTGACTTACGGCGCTAATGGTGCGGAGCAGGCGGTTTAATTGAAGAACGCGCTCCTCAGCCGCACGACGTAGGGTGATGTCGCGAATAAAGGCGGCCCACCGACGTTGTCCACCCGCGTGCATTTCTCCCAAGGCAAGCTCAATCGTGAATTCGTGTCCGTCTTTATGCAAAGCAAGCAGTTCACGCGGGGCGCTGGAGCGACAGTTTTCTAAAAAGGGGTTGGGAATGAAGTTAGAAATGTTTTTACCGCGCACTTCTTCAGCGGTAAAGCCGAATAAACGCTCCGCCGCAGAATTGAAGGTATCGATGTAGCCATCGGCATCCAGCGTGGCAATGGCATCAAAAGCATTGTCGACAATTGCGCGTAATTTGGCGCTTTGATCTGCCAAGATGGTTTGTTGGTCATGCGCGATGGCGCGTAGATGTTGCCGAAAACTGAGCAAAACAACCGTGGCGATAACTAAAAAAATAGGCACAATTACAGTGTTGTTGTTAGGCGCTGGCGATCCGAGCGCAGGCAAAACCAAGCTCGTACCGAGCACAAGCAGGAGCGCGGTAAACAATAAGCCACGTCGATCGAAAAGCAATGCTGCCAAAATTAGACTTAACGCCAAAAAGACGTAAGTTGCCGCATTTTGTGGATTTAGAAAGATGATGCTTAAACACGTAACGGAGGTCACGCTAACGGTCATAATAGCCGCCATCGTGTAGCGGCCTATTCTCGTTAAAATGTATCCGCCCAGCAAAATGATTAAGCCGACACTAACCGCTGCATATGTCGGAGCAAAGGTTGGAACAAGACGGCTTTCCACGGAAATGGCTGCGGCGCCAAGCACGAACAGTAATAATTGCAAGCCGGAGAGCAGTTGCAATTGGCGACGGCGCGCAGGATCGGTAATATTTGTGGGCGGACGGGTGAGGCGTTGCCAAACTTGTATCAATGCAGCCATGTGCACACCGCCCTTTAAAACTGAATATACGGACTTGTCGCGACCAGAATAGACGTGGCCAGCGTCGCAACAAAATATGCAAATTATGCTATTAGTATAGCAATGCTCGCGTGTTCAGCAAGGCGATGTAGCAAAGCTTGTTTTATAATGAACGCTTCGCCATCTGAGCTGTGTCCTGTGATCCCCGCCACATACCTTGAGCACCTCAACCCAGAACAGCGCGCCGCTGTCACCTTGCCTCGTCAATCGGCGCTGATTTTAGCCGGTGCCGGTAGCGGTAAAACGCGGGTACTGACGACGCGCATTGCACATCTGATTCAAACAGGCCAAGCAAGCCCGGGGGGCGTCTTGGCGGTGACGTTCACGAACAAAGCGGCCAAGGAAATGTTGACGCGCATCTCTAGCCTGTTGCCCATAAATCCGCGCGGCATGTGGGTTGGAACGTTCCACGGTCTTTGCAACCGTTTGTTGCGGGCACATCACCGCGAAGCAAATTTACCGGCGTTGTTTCAAATTCTCGATTCGCAGGATCAACTCTCGGCTATCAAGCGCTTGATGAAACAACTCAACATCGACGATGAAAAATACGCACCCAAGCAAGTCGTGTACTTCATCAACAGTGCGAAAGAACAAGGCTTACGGGCCAACGAGGTCGAAGCGCTGGATGACATGACGCAGCGGTATCGCGAGATTTATACCGCGTACGAACAACAATGCCAGCGCGAAGGCGTGGTCGATTTTGCCGAATTGTTGTTGCGTTCGTATGAATTGCTGCGCCGCAACGAACCCTTACGTCAGCATTATCAGGCGCGTTTTAAATATATATTGGTGGATGAATTTCAAGACACCAGTAGCTTTCAGTATGAATGGCTGAAACAAATGGCCGGGACGGATAACGCTGTGTTTGCGGTGGGCGACGACGATCAATCCATTTATGCATTTCGCGGTGCTAATGCTGGCAATATGCAGACTTTCCTGCACGAGTTCGCGGTCGAGAAAGTCATCAAGCTGGAGCAAAATTACCGTTCGCAAGGCAACATTTTGGATGCGGCCAACATCCTTATCGGCCACAACAGCGAGCGTTTAGGAAAAAACCTGTGGACGGCGGAGGGTGCGGGCGAGCCGATTCGATTGTATGCCGCTAACTCGGATTTCGACGAGGCACAATTCATTGTGGAAGAAATTCGTGCATTGATTAAAGACGGTATCGCCGCATCGCAAATTGCACTGTTGTACCGTTCCAACGCGCAATCGCGCGTGTTGGAGCACGCGTTATTTTCTGCAAGCGTGCCGTACCGTGTATATGGGGGGTTGCGCTTTTTTGAGCGCCAGGAAGTGAAACATGCCTTGGCGTATTTGCGCCTCATCGCTAACCCGGAAGACGATACCGCGCTATTGCGTGTAATCAATTTCCCAACGCGAGGCATCGGCGCGCGGAGTATCGAACAATTACAAGCGGCTGTGCGTGAGCAAGGGATCTCATTGTGGCAGGCGGCATGTAAAAAGGGCGGCAAAGATAGTACAAAAGGCGCACCGGCATTTGTTTTGCTTATTGAGTCCATGCGCCGCGATACGGCGGGCTTGAATTTGGCCGAGCAAGTCGAGCATTTATTGCACGCTAGTGGTTTGGTTTCACATTACCAAGCGTCGAAAACCGAGTCCGATCGCGTCGAAAACTTAGAAGAGCTGATTAACGCCGCTAACGCGTTTATTAAGGAATACGATGGCGAGCGCACGGAGGAAATGCCAGATGCGCTCACCGCTTTTCTCACCCATGCGGCTTTGGAAGCCGGTGACAATCAAGCCGCCAGTGGCCAGGAAGCAGTGCAATTGATGACCGTGCATGCGGCTAAAGGCCTTGAATTTCACAGCGTATTCATCAGCGGCCTGGAGGAAGGGCTATGCCCACACGAAAACAGCATGTTCGAGCAAGATGGATTGGAAGAAGAGCGACGCTTGATGTATGTCGCGATTACGCGCGCACGTCGCCGCTTATATCTCACCTTTGCGCAGAGTCGCATGTTGCATGGGCAACTGCGTTATGGCGTTCCTTCGCGCTTTTTGAATGAAATTCCAGAGAGCCTTCTTAAGGCCATTAATGCCCCACTAATACACGGGTCATCCGTATCCGGTGCCCCGGCTTGGGAAGCGACGAGCACATTGGCTTCCCCGGTCGCCGATACCGAAGCGGGCCAAGCGTTCCGTGTCGGACAAAATGTCTCGCATGCAAAGTTCGGCCCAGGTGTCATTGTCAATTGCCACGGACGCGGCGTGAACGCCGAAGTGGAAGTCAATTTTAGCCAAAGCGGTACGAAGCGATTGGCGCTGCAATACGCGAAACTAAGCCCGGCTTAAACCGCCGCCGTTTTATTCAGAAAGCGGAGTAGAGGCTGTCCATAGCGCGGCGCGGGTAATGGGCGGCTTTATAGACGACATGACGCGCAAAATCGATTCCCAGAAAATGACAAACGCTATATTCTTACGCCGTTGGTAAGGCATGGATTGTTTGATATTCATGATACGCAACAATCGTATACGAAGTGATTCGCTAAGAAGCGGCGCGATGTCGGATTACCCGGCTAATCATGCGAGTCAACAATAATTTAAATACAGGGGGTTTCTCAATGAAGATACATTTCGGATTCATTTTTGCAGCGTTCAGCATCTTTATGGGTGGGTGTGTTTCGCCCCCACAAACACCGATAACGCTGTCCCAGAGTGCTGTAGGGCCACAAGCGGGGCGTATTGGCGTAGCCATGACGGCGCTCCCTAAGCTGGATACGTTGGTACCCGGTGCGGGTTGTTTGCTATGTTTGGCGGCGGCGTCTATCGCCAATTCGTCGCTTACCACACATGCCCAGACACTTACGTATGAGGATTTACCGAAGTTGAAAACTGATGTGGCCAACCTGTTGCGCAAAAAGGGAACCGAGGTCGTCGTCATTGAAGAGGATGTAAATATTAATGATTTGGCGGATTTTGATACGCAGGTACCTAATAGCGCCAAGAAAAACTTTGCGCCTCTACAGCAGAAGTATAAGGTCGATAAGCTATTGCTAATGGATGTCACGGCATTGGGTTTTATCCGCACTTACGCTTCTTACATTCCAACTAGCGATCCAAAAGGTCTGCTCCAAGGTACCGGCTACATGGTCAACTTGAAGAACAATACTTACGATTGGTATTTGCCGGTGTATATCACAAAGAGCGCAGACCAGAATTGGGATGAACCGCCAAAATTTCCAGGGTTAACTAACGCTTACTTCCAAGCGTTGGAGATTGGCAAAGACAGTTTTTTAAAACCATTTATTGGCGATGCGCCAGCAGTCACGCCAAAAGCTGAAAATAGCACACCAATACCAGCGGCTATTAGTGGTGTTGCGCAGAACGCGATCCGATGAGGATAGGCTCCTTTGCGGTGCAGATGATTGCATGTTGCGTCACCGCAACCTTGCTTGCGCCGCTAGTGTTTGCAGCAGAGGAGTCTGCGGCGGCCCTTCGACCAGTGGTTATTGCTAGCGACACAAAATGGTCGATGCGCCTTTCTCCGGGAGAGGGGCTTGTCGATTACAGGGGCGTGGTCAGTTTTGACGAAGCGGGTACCGGCACAGGATCTGTTTTGTACCCAGCGCCAAATGCGGGAGGTCTGTTGGCGGCGGTCATTACGCATGCCTTGTTGGTTGATTCGGCGAGGAAAAATCAAAAAGACCACTTACAAGCAGCAGCTAATCTAGTGCTTGCGCCCTATAAATCGGTTCTCGACAAATATAAATATCGGGAATTGATGCAGCGTGCCGTTAAAAGCACTAGCGTCGGCGTATTTACGAATTCTTTTGAGGGTGCCGATGCGCCAAGTCAGGAAATAGTCGTCGAAAGCGCGGCGCTGTTTTCGATAACACAGGATCAAAAGGCCATTATTTTGGATAATGTTGTAGCGATATACTTGCCGGGGGAGTCTGCGGAAAATGCCTATCGCAATACTATACGCGTTATCTCTGCCCCTAAAGAAGCGAACGATATAACGGCTTTTTGGACGGCTAGCGACGGCGAGAAGCTTAAGGAAGAGAGTGCGCAACTCGTTGCCAAATCGCTGGATATTGCACTCCAAGACAGATCTGCTGGGGCAGATTCTGTGGCGGCACCCTTTCGCACAATAAGATACCAAGAAGGCGGATCCGAGAAAATCGAGCGTGCTCAGATAGTTAGCAGTCAATGTAAGCGAATTTTACTGCGGACTTTACGGGGCGCGCTTATGTCTGTACCGCCATCGCGCATTTCTGGCGGCGCTTTGCCAATTAATGGCTGTGGTCCTGATGCGGTAAGTTCTATAGAGCGATAATGCCCGCGATGGGGTTTGCTTAATATCCTTGGTGCCGACCTTCCGGGATTTGGCAGCGGCTTTGGTTCATGCGGATTATATATGCTGTAACTCTGATAAAAATGATGTTGTAGCAAACATCTTAATATTAATTCATTAAAAATCAATGACTAATATATGTATTAATAATAAATGTTAAAT
This sequence comes from Betaproteobacteria bacterium, assembly GCA_024641855.1. Classification (GTDB taxonomy): domain Bacteria; phylum Pseudomonadota; class Gammaproteobacteria; order Burkholderiales; family Thiobacteraceae; genus RBG-16-58-11. The sequence continues at coordinate 11,240 of JAHECG010000003.1, forward strand.
TTATTTTTTATAAACCATGCTTCATGCGGATGCTTTTTATTTTTGGGTAACGGGTAGGGCGGGAATATAGTAAAGATTTGTCGAGCGCTTATCGCAATTTATGCGGTAAAAGCTTGAGGCGTTCTTGGTGAGTTATGCCCGAAAATTCGGATGGGTGTATTTTGCTGGGCGCGTGCAACAAATAACAACCGAAGTTAGATCGGGTTTATCGAGATTGGCGGCTGTGGCCTGCGTTTGTTAAAGATTCAGGCAAGGGTTGCCGTGACAAAGCTGGTTTTATTATGAGCGCTCAAGTTAGAGCGAAATACGAACCGCCAAAACTTTAAATATGTATTTTTCTTATTCTTGGAAATAATCACAGATTAAGGCATTCAGTAATTCATAAGCGTTTGATAAATATGCAAAATACAAGGCTATGTTTATGTGTATTAAATTAATTATTTAATATTTATAATTTATGCCTGATAGTATGGCCTGTTTGGAGGAGTTATGAATCGTTATTTTGGTATTATTTCAGTGTTAGCCTCTGTCGCTGTAGTTGGTATAACTTCCGCAGAACCTACGAATGTTGAGCAAAAATTTCCAGATGTAGTGGATGTCAAAGTAGAGGCGAGCGGTATAAATCGCTTTGATTTTGATGTCACGATATCGTCTCCGTATGATTCACCACAGCGTTACGCCGATGCATTTCGTGTACAAAGCATGGCCGGCCTGCCTTTTGGTGAGCGACGTTTGTTGCATGATCACGCCAGCGAGCAGCCATTTACGCGAGATTTGTACGGCGTATCAATACCGGTGGGGGTTCGTTCGGTTGTAGTGCAAGCCCGAGATCAAAAGTTTGGCTATGGGGGCAGGACGCAGCAAATCGTATTACCGGGTCGTTGAGGAATACCGGAAATTATGGAGGCGCATCACGAGAAGCTGGTGCCCGGAGCGCCCCAGACTTGAATGCACGAGACGCAGTCTGATAGTAAGCGATAGCTTCGTTTAGCAATTGTGGATCAATGGTAGTTGGGGTGCTGGTGTAAGTCTTGGGATCGACACGAAAGCTTTCTACGCGCTGCTTAGGAAGCAGAACGGTTAAGATGCCGTTTTTTAAGTAACCCAGTTCCTGGTAATTACTTATAAATGCGCGCTCATTAATGGGGCCATTTTCAAAAGCAGAATGCCCATAGAAAAGATTGCCACCCTTCATTCCGAGCACATCCATTAACGTCGGAGCAATATCGATTTGGCTCAGTATGGGTGCGTAGCTTGCGGGTTTGAGCAATGCGGGCGCATAAAAAATCAAAGGAATGTGATAGTGCTCGACCGGCAGATACGTTTTGCCGGCCACCGAGGCGCAATGATCGGCAACAATCACGAACAGCGTATCGTTGAACCAAGGCTTACTTTTCGCATCGCGCAGAAATTTTCCGATCGCGTAGTCGGTGTATTTCACGGCACCATCGCGTCCGCCGGGGGAGGGGATATCGATGCGTCCATTGGGGTAGGTGTATGGCCGATGGTTCGAGGTCGTCATGATTTGCGCAAAGAACGGCTTCGCGGTTTCAGCCTTGGCGTCAAATACACGTAGCACGTTATCGAACAAAGACTCATCCGCAACACCCCATACATTCTCGAACATCACCGATTCTTTGGGGAAATCGGTGCGATCAACGACTTGATAATTATTCGCGCGGTAATAGGCGTTCATGTTATCGAAGTACCCATAGCCGCCATAAAAGAAGAAGGTTGAGAAACCTTGCTGCTTCAACAGATCACCGATGGTGGCGAGATGTTCGTTGTTGGGGCGGTGGACAATGGCTTGGCCGGGGATGGGTGGCGTGCCGAGAGAAAGCGCTTCCAAGCCACGCACGGTTCGTGTGCCAGTGGCGAACAGGCGTTCAAATTTCAAACTATCTTTGATAATGGCATCGAGATTAGGCGTGAGCCCGGTGGTTGCGCCATAAGCGCCGACATATTCTGCGGATAAGCTTTCTACCGTAATCAAAATGACATTGCGTGGAGGCCTGCTAAAAGGAGTCGCGCCCGGAGTCGGCGCGGCACTCAAGGCTACGCTTTTGAGCGTGCGCTCGACGCCCAATTTGCTGAGCGTGGCATCCGCCAGATCCTGAGGAATCGTACGATAAAACTTGTCATAATCCAGCTCATTGCGGCGCATTGCGGCGGCAAAGGTAAATAAGCCGTTGCCGGAAAGCTCGGTGGCAAAGCTATTGCCTTGGCCCTCCATTTGATCGATGTTGGCGGAGAGCATGGCAAGCGTCGGTACAAGGATGGCGGCGAAAGCCAGGCCGAAGCGCTGAGAACGAGAGAGCGTAGCGCTGTCGGCGTGCCGTACCCACTTTTGCATCGCCCAGACAAAGACCGCCGCGACAAGGCCGATGGCCGCAAAAATCCAGCCTACAGGATAAGACTGACGAATATTGCCGATGACTTCCTGGGTATAAATCAGGTAATCCACCGCAATAAAATTAAAGCGCGTGGAAAACTCCAACCAAAAAGTGAATTCGGATACGGCGCCAAATAACAACAAAGAAACTGATAACCACAGCCAAAAAAGTCGCAACGCGCGATGTAGACGACTAGCGCGCCAACGGTTTGGGAGCATGGCCTCGTACAAAAAAACCGGTGCGAGCAATACCGACGCCACCGCCAAATCAAACCACAAGCCCTTGGCAAAAATCCCTGGCCAAAGGCGCAATGGGGCGGAATCAGTACCGGTATAGAGCGCTAGCCCGACACGGGTTGCGGTGTATATTCCAAGCAGTATTAAGCCAACCAACAGCGGGATTTGCGGAAGTTTTTTCGAAAGATGCAAAATTCTTTTCATACTACGAAACCTTCTTAGAAGATTTAGAGAGATGGTGACACAAACAATATACGGGGTGAGCGTAATACGTCTACCAGTTCACGTTTTGGCAGATGTGGTCAGAAATGATTCAATTAAGCACTAGGCTTGAACTCAAATACATCCATAAAACTTATATACGCCGCCGCAAACAGAATCGCTAGAAAGCTACAAAATACGGGAAAAGTGAACAGCATAGTAGTAATGCTTGCGAATTGCTCCCCGCCGATGCCATGGACGAGCTTGATGACTTGACGCAAGAGAAGTGAGGTAGCCATATCTAAGAGAAATAGCAAAAGGCAAAACAACAGAAAAGGGAAGAAATTACTCAAGCAAGCGCGGAAAGATAAAAACATGGCAGTCCGTGCTTCAACACGGTGAAACATAACAAGAGCTGGCGCAAACCAAGTTGCGATAGTTAGCAAGAATAAGACTGCCAACACCATCAGCGAGGGTCGCGTCAGTTGTTGTGCGGCGGAAACGATGATCTCCTTATCAGACGTTTCACTCTGCATTAACGCAACTAGATGTTGAAACTCCACCCGCCATCCAAGCAAAATGATAAGGACTGCTACAAAAAAGATCAGAAACAAAATTACACCAACGGTCATTAAAGGTCGGGGCGAAGCTCGAAAGCCGACAAGCAAGTGCTGAAAACTAATGGGATGATGATCCATGGCGGTGCGGCTGGCCACCATAAAGCCAGCCGCAAAGGCCGGAAACAGAGCAAAAATAGCGACTAAGCCCATAAAAGGTAACAGGCTTAGAACAAGTAGCAGCAATAGGGTTACGCCGACAAGGGCAAGCCATGGCCAAGGTTGGCTGACAAACAATTTAATGCTTTCAACAAACCAACGATAGCCGTACAGCGGATTACATTTACGGTAATTCATCGCGCGCCCCGAAGTGCTAAACCCAATGCCGTGTCAGGTCACCATGATTGGCGACATAGTGTCGCAATAAGCGCTGGAAATGGTTTGGGTCTTTGGCATGGGTTAATTCGCCTTCACGCGGGAAATGGAAATCGTATAAACGCGACAACCAAAAGCGCAAGGTGCCGGCACGTAACATGACCGGCCAAGCGCCGCGTTCGATGGCGGTTAACGGGCGTACGGCGTGATAGGCGGAAAGCATGGCTTGCATGCGCTCCAGATCGAGCTCGCTTTGTTCGGTGACGCACCAGTCGTTGACGGTGATCGCCAAGTCGTAAAGCCAAACATCATCGCAGGCATAGTAGAAATCGATGACGCCGGCAAGCTTGTCGCCATCGAACAGAATGTTATCGCGGAATAAGTCCGCATGAATCACCCCACGCGCCAAGTCTTCGTGGCGGTACAGCGATTGGAAGCGCAGCTCTTCGGTCAACAAGGCCGCATCATCGGCATCGAGCTTGGGCATGACTTGCGGAGCTGTAGCGCGCCACCAGGCCGGGCCACGCGGATTGGGCATGTGGGATGGGTAGCTGGCACCGGCAAGGTGCATATTGGCCAGCATTTCACCCACTTGCGCGCAGTGATCGGCGGTGGGCGCGGTGATGGAAGCGCCCTTCAAGCAACTGACGATGCACGCTGGCTTGCCGTTGAGTTGATTTAAGTAATCATTTTGCAGCGTGGCGATCGGACTCGGACAAGGGATGCCGTGGCGCGCTAAATGTGCGATCAAGTTGATAAAGTAAGGCAGGTCGTCGCGGGCGAGTTTTTCAAACAGGGTGAGAACAAATCGCCCATGGCTGGTGGTGACAAAGTAATTGGTGTTCTCGATGCCGGAGGCAATGCCCTGCAGATCGGTTAAAACGCCCAGCGAGTAATAGCTTTTAAGCCACGTCCGTAGTTCTTCCGGAGTGACGGTGGTGTAAACAGACATGGCTTAAAACTGATGAATAATCCATTGTGGCGGGCGGATACCGGAATCCAACCCTTCTTGACGCGCGAAGGAGCCATCGCCTTTATTGTCGACCAAGTAATAAGGCTTGCCGAATTTGGGGGTGACTTTAATCATGAAAAGCTTGCCGCCAACGCGGTATTCAACAGCTTCGCCTTCCGGTTTAATCACGATGCGCTGCTCAACCTCTGGGCCGGCATCGAGATTGACGCCAGGCGGGGGCGGCGGTACGTCCGGTAGCGTTTCCAGGCCGGAGGGAAGTTTGGCATTTTCGTCAGCCATCACTGGTGCGGCGACCAACAAAGCAAGAGCGATCAGAGCACGGCGCATAAGAGAGTCCTAGTGAGGTAAGTGGGACAATGAGCAGGCAATTATACAGCGGCCTGCACGCGCCGTGTTTTAGGCAGTGTTACAAATTCAATTGAATTTCGCGTTCCGCCGCCGTTGGTTCAAAGCCGCGCGTTTCATAGTGCTTGAAGATGGCGGCCACCACGTCTTTTGGCTCGTTGATGACTTGAATTAAATCCATGTCCAGCGGGTCGACCATGCCTTCTTCAACCAGGGTATGTTTAAACCAATCCACCAGCCCGCGCCAGAAGGGTTCGTGTACCAGGATGATGGGGATTTTGCGTGTTTTGCCGGTTTGCACCAGGGTCAGGGCTTCCATCAGCTCATCCATGGTGCCGAAGCCGCCAGGCATCACCACATAAGCCGAGGCAAATTTAACGAACATCACCTTGCGCGCAAAGAAATGGCTGAAGGTCTGAGAAATATCCTGGAACGGATTGTTGTGCTGCTCGTGCGGCAATTGAATATTCAGACCGACGCTCGGGGAAGCGCCAAAATAAGCGCCTTTATTAGCGGCTTCCATAATGCCCGGCCCACCGCCCGAGATGACGGAAAAACCGGCGTCGGACAGCTGGCGCGCGATTTGTTCGGTGAGCAGATAGTATTTGTCGTCGGGCGGGGTGCGCGCGCTGCCGAAAATCGATACGGCGGGGCTGATCGGATTCAGGCGTTCGGTGGCTTCGACGAATTCTGCCATAATCTCGAACACGCGCCAGGATTCGCGCGCCGAGTAGGCTTGCGTTGCGGCTTCGGCACCAATCATCTTCGGTAGTTTTACTTTCAAGAGCCCGCTCCCAATGAAAACCTTGCTGTTAGTCGATGGATCATCCTACCTGTATCGCGCGTTTCATGCGTTGCCGGATTTGCGCAATGCCAATAATGAACCCACTGGCGCGATTTATGGCGTATTGAATATGCTGCAGCGCCTACGCAAAGATATTCCAGCGGATTATATCGCGTGCGTGTTCGATGCAAAAGGCAAGACCTTTCGCGACGACTTGTATCCCGAATACAAAGCCAATCGACCATCGATGCCGGGTGATCTTGCGTCACAGATCGCACCCTTGCATGAAGCAGTACAAGCCATGGGCTGGCCCATTTTGATGATCGAGGGCGTGGAAGCCGACGATGTGATCGGTACGCTGGCGCAGGAAGCCGAAAAAAACGGCATGCGTACTGTTATCTCCACCGGGGATAAAGACATCGCGCAGTTGGTTAATCCACACGTTACGCTGGTCAACACCATGAGCAATGAAAAGCTCGATGAGCCAGGGGTGCAAGCCAAATTTGGAGTTCCGGCTGAACGTATCGTCGATTACCTGACGTTGATCGGCGATACCGTGGACAACGTGCCGGGCGTGGAAAAGGTTGGCCCGAAGACCGCCGTGAAATGGCTCACGCAGTACGGCACGCTGGATAACATCGTGGCGCATGCGCAAGACATCAGTGGCGTGGTGGGTGAGAACCTGCGCCGCGCGCTGGAATGGTTGCCCAAGGCGCGCGAGTTGTTGACGATTAAATGCGATGTGGAATTGCCGGTGCATGTGACGACATTGGAACCACATGCGCAAGACAGAGAAAAGTTGATTGAGTTATTTGGGCGCTTTGAATTCAAGACTTGGCTGCGCGAACTTCAGAGCGCAGGCGCTAAGCCTCAAGATTCCGGAAATCAGGCTGTACCCACAGAGCCAGAAAAACCAGCAGCACCGACGCAAGCAGTGGAATATGAAACCATTCTCAGCGACGCGCAGTTGGATGCGTGGCTGGCTACGATAACTCAGGCAGAACTCGTCTCGGTCGATACCGAGACGACCAGCTTAGAACCGATGCAGGCGCGCTTGGTGGGTATCTCCTTGTCGATTACGCCACATACCGGCGCTTATATCCCCTTAGCGCATCACTATGCGGGCGCACCACAGCAATTAGATTTAGCCCAGGTGTTGGCCAAACTAAAACCTTGGTTGGAAGATCCACAGGCGAAAAAAGTCGGCCAAAATTTAAAGTACGACACGCATGTGCTGGCTAACCACGGCATTCGCATACAAGGCATCGCGCACGACACGCTGCTCCAATCCTATGTGTTGGAGGCGCATAAGCCGCACGGCATGGACTCGTTGGCGCACCGCCATCTGAACTATAAAACCGTGAGCTATGAAGAAGTCGCGGGCAAGGGCGCGAAGCAAATCGGTTTCGATCAAGTCTCGGTGGAAATCGCCAGCCACTATGCGGCGGAAGATGCTGACATTACCTTGCGCCTGCACGAAGCGCTGTACCCGCAAATTGAGCGCGAAGAAAAATTGCAGTACGTCTATGCGCAAATCGAATTGCCCACTGCCGAAGTGTTGTTTGATATCGAACGCACCGGCGTGCTGCTGGATAGCCAATTACTCGCCGACCAAAGCCACGAACTCGGTATCAAACTGCTCGAGCTGGAGCGCCAGGCGCAGGAGCTGGCCGGGCAGCCGTTTAACTTGAATTCGCCGAAACAAATCCAGGAAATCTTGTTCAATCAACTCGGCTTGCCGGTGAAGAAAAAAACGCCCAGTGGCACGCCATCCACCGATGAAGACGTGCTGCAAGAATTGGCGCTGGATTATCCGTTACCGAAATTGCTGCTCGAATATCGTGGCATGGCGAAGCTCAAATCGACTTACACCGACAAACTGCCACGCATGGTCGATGCGCGTACTGGCCGGGTGCATACCAGTTATAACCAGGCAGTCGCGGTCACTGGGCGCCTTGCAAGTTCTGACCCCAATTTGCAAAACATTCCAGTGCGCTCCGCAGAAGGCCGACGCATCCGAGAAGCTTTCATTGCGCCACCCGGCAGTGTCCTGGTATCGGCGGATTATTCGCAAATCGAGTTACGCATCATGGCGTATTTGTCGCACGACGAGGGCTTGCTCAAGGCTTTTGCTGCCGGACAAGACGTGCATCGCGCCACGGCGGCTGAGGTGTTCGGCACCACGCCGGAAGAAGTCAGCAGCGAACAACGCCGCTACGCCAAAGTAATCAACTTTGGTTTGATCTACGGTATGTCCGCTTTTGGCTTGGCGTCACAACTTGGGATTGAGCGTAGCGCCGCACAGTCATACATCGACCGTTATTTTGCACGCTATCCCGGCGTCGCCGATTACATGAATCGCACCCGCGAACAAGCCCGCGCCCAAGGCTATGTCGAAACCGTGTTCGGGCGCCGCTTATGGTTGCCGGAAATCCACGGCGCCAACGGCATGCGCCGCCAAGCCGCCGAGCGCGCTGCCATTAACGCACCGATGCAAGGCACGGCGGCGGACTTGATCAAGCTTGCGATGATCGCCGTGCACCGCTATTTACTGAATGAAAAGCTGCAATCACGCATCATTATGCAAGTGCACGATGAGCTGGTGCTGGAAGTACCCGAGAGCGAGTTAGCATTGATCAAAATCGAGTTGCCGCGCTTGATGGCGAGTGTGGCGCAGCTCGATGTGGTGCTCGAAGCTGAAGTCGGCGCAGGTCCGAATTGGGAAAAAGCGCACTAAAAATGCCCGCATATGGCGGGCAAAAAACACGATTAAGCTTGATATAAAATCAACGCGGTGTACGCGGCTGATGGCCGTTCGGAATGTTTTTCATCATGTCGTTCAGATTCATCGTCCCCATACCGGGCATAGTGACATCTCCGGGTTTCTGCCCAGGCTTGCAAGCGCCGAGCCATTTACCTTCCAGCGTTTGGTGCGAAGACTTCATGCCGTGCATGGGTGGGGAGAAACTGGTGTCGATTTCGCCATGGTAACTGCGGGTAAAATCACCGGAAAAAATGGCTTTGGTCGTCGCCGTCGTGTTATCGATTTTGCAAACAGACTCAATGATAATTTTATCGCCCTCTTTATTCATGGAGTTTTTGCTGCATTGTTGGCGCGCTTGCGTTTGCCCTTGTGGTTGTAACAAATGGTCAGTTTTCTCATCGATACAGTGTTGGCTCAGCATGGACTGAGGCATACCGGGCGCCTGCATTTTCACTTCCCACAAACCGGGTTTGCGGGCGGGCATGCTGTTGGGGGCGGCATACGTGGTTGTGGCACAGATAAGAGCAAACAAAACTAAGGCTGAGCGCATGGTGGTCTCCCGGCAGGTTTAATGGGTTTCAATAGTTTACGCTTAGATTGCGGCCAAAGAGAAAAACGTAGAGAAATTTTGCCGCTGGCGCAATTGCGTATAAAATAGGCACCCTTTTTTGTTTTCGTGTCGCCATGCAAATCGGCCCTTACCTGCTTAAGAACAATCTGATTGTCGCGCCCATGGCGGGCGTGACCGATCGGCCATTTCGTCAATTGTGCAAGCAGTTGGGCGCGGGTATGGCGGTGTCCGAGATGGTGGCGAGCAATTCTCTGCTGTGGGGCTCAGCCAAGACACAGCGCCGCGCTAATCACGAAGGCGAGGTGGATCCAATTTCGGTACAGATTGCTGGCGCCAATCCCGCGATGATGGCCGAAGCGGCCAAGCACAACGTGGATAACGGCGCGCAGATCATCGATATCAATATGGGTTGCCCGGCGAAAAAAATCTGTAATGTCATGGCGGGATCCGCGCTATTGCAGAATGAACCCTTAGTGGTGGAAATTCTTGAGGCTGTAGTGCGCGCAGTGAATGTGCCGGTAACCTTGAAGATTCGCACCGGCTGGGATCGCGAACATAAGAACGCCCTATCCATTTTAAAGATCGCCGAGGCGAGCGGGATCCAAGCCCTGGCGATTCATGGTCGCACTCGCGCTTGTGGTTACAGTGGAGATGCCGAATACGACACCATTGCTGCGATCAAAGCGAGCGCGCACATTCCAATTATTGCCAATGGTGATATTACGACGCCAGAAAAAGCCAAGTATGTACTCGACTACACGGGAGCCGATGCAGTGATGATCGGACGCGCCGCACAGGGTCGGCCGTGGATTTTTCGCGAGATCGCGCATTTCTTGGAAACGGGTAACAAATTACCCGAGCCGGAAGTCGCGGAGATTCATCGTGTCTTGTTGGCGCATTTGGCGGACTTGCATCACTTCTACGGCGAATACAGTGGGGTGCGCATGGCGCGCAAGCACATCTCTTGGTACACCAAGGGCTTGGTTGGCTCGGCTAGTTTTCGTCACCGCATGAACCAATTGGAAACAACCCAAGAACAACTCGATGCGGTGAATGCTTTTTTTACGCAACTCTTAGAACATGCGGCGCATTTGACGTATGAGCCTGTGAGCGAACCGGCAAGCGCAACAGCGGAAACCGAACTCGCAGCTTAAACACGAGACCTGGCAGGTAGCAGGCGCGGTACAACTTTAGAGCAGAACAAAGGGTCAGGGATGGCACAGAAGGACAATGAGCTATCGGCTTGCGTACGCAAAGCCGTGCAGGAATATTTTAAGCATCTTGATGGAGAGAAGCCGGGAACAATTTACGACATGGTGCTGGCCTCGGTTGAAAAGCCGCTGATTGAAACCGTGTTGCATCACGCTGAGGGCAACCAAACCCATGCCTCGGAGTTGTTGGGCATCAACCGCAATACCTTGCGCAAGAAAATGCAAATTTACAAAATCAAATAAACCAGAAAACTCACATGTCTAATATAAAGCGCGCATTGATCAGTGTTTCCGACAAACATGGCATTGTCGATTTCGCTCGAATCCTTAAAAAATTTAAAGTTGAAATTTTATCTACCGGCGGCACGGCGAAATTGCTGGCGGATAGCGGTATCCCCGTGATTGAAGTTGGTGACTACACCGGATTTCCGGAAATGCTGGATGGCCGCGTGAAGACCCTGCACCCGAAAGTGCATGGCGGTATTCTGGGTCGGCGCGATTTAGATTCGCATGTGAAGGCGATGCAAGAAGCGGATATTCCGCCGATCGATTTGGTGGTGGTGAATCTGTATCCATTCGCCGCAACCATTGCTAAGCCGAATTGCACGCTCAACGAAGCGATTGAAAATATCGACATCGGCGGCCCGACCATGGTGCGCGCTGCCGCAAAAAACTATCATCATGTTGCGGTTGTCACAGACCCGGCAGATTACAAACGCGTGATTTCGGAAATGGAAATGACCGGCGGCATTCTCGCTGGCGACACGCGCTTTGAGCTGGCTTGCAAGGCGTTTTCACATACCGCTGAATACGATGGCACCATCAGTAATTATCTAACCTCGATCGATTCGCGCGGACGCCGTGAAGGCTTCCCAAAGCGTCTTAATTTGCATTTTACCGTCGCGCAAGAGTTGCGTTATGGCGAGAACCCGCATCAAAGCGCGGCGTTCTATACCAGCCCCGGAGACCGCGAGGCCTCGATCTCTACCGCGCGTCAGTTGCAAGGCAAAGAGCTGTCCTACAACAACATCGCTGATGCCGATGCCGCGCTGGAATGCATTAAACAATATAACGAAGGCCCGGCTTGCGTCATCGTCAAGCACGCCAATCCGTGCGGTGTGGCTTATGGCGCGAATTTTTTAGAAGCTTATGATCGCGCTTATAAGACCGATCCGGAATCGGCGTTCGGCGGCATTATCGCTTTCAATGGTGAGTTGGATGCAGCAACGGCGCAGGCCATCGCTGACCGACAATTCGTGGAAGTGATTATCGCGCCAAAAATTTCTGCGGCGGCGGTAGAAGTCGCGGCGGCGAAAAAGAATGTGCGCCTATTGGAGTGCGGCACTTGGTCGAATGAGCCGACATCACGTATCGACTTTAAACGCGTCACGGGCGGCATTTTGCTGCAAGACGCGGATCAAGCCTTGTTCGAGGATTTGAAAGTGGTGAGTCAACGCGTGCCGACCGACGAAGAAATGAGCGACTTATTATTTGCTTGGCGTGTCGCCAAATTCGTGAAGTCGAATGCGATTGTTTACGCGAAAAACAAAATGACGATCGGCGTTGGCGCGGGGCAAATGAGCCGCATCAATTCGGCGCGCATTGCTGCGATTAAAGCCGAGCACGCAGGTTTGCCGGTCGCGGGTTCGGTGATGGCGTCGGACGCCTTCTTCCCGTTTCGCGATGGTATCGATCAAGCGGCAGCAGCGGGTATTGTCGCGGTAATTCAACCCGGCGGCAGTATGCGCGACGAAGAAGTCATTGCGGCTGCGAATGAACACGGCATGGCGATGGTGTTTACCGGCATGCGGCATTTTAGGCATTGATGAATACTGTGAGGGGAGAGGCGATAGACGTGAGGGGTGAAAATGCGGCACGGATGGTGTTACGCCTAAGCCCTATCGCCTCACGCCTTACGCAGATATGAAACTACTCGTTATCGGTAACGGCGGACGCGAACACGCCATCGCTTGGAAGCTTGCACAGTCACCGCGCATACAGCGCATTTTCGTCGCGTCAGGTAATGGCGGCACAGCGCGTGATCCAGATTTGGCCAATGTGCCCATTACCGGTATTCCGGAACTGGTGGCGTTTGCCAAGCAAGAAAATATTTATTTAACGGTCGTCGGCCCGGAAGCGCCGTTGGCGGCGGGCGTGGTCGATGCGTTTCGCGATGCTGGCCTGAAAATATTTGGTCCTACGCAAGCAGCGGCACAGCTCGAATCGTCGAAAGATTTCGCTAAGGCGTTTATGTTGCGGCACGGCATTCCGACCGCAGCTTACGGCACCTTCACGCAAGCGGCCGATGCGCATGCATATATCAATCAGCAAGGCGCGCCGATTGTCATCAAAGCTGATGGCTTGGCGGCCGGTAAAGGTGTGGTTGTCGCGCAAACCTTGGACGAAGCGCATGCCGCCGTGGACATGATGCTCGGCGATCAAAAGTTGGGCGAGGCCGGTGCGCGCGTGGTGATCGAAGAATGCTTGGTGGGAGAAGAGGCCAGCTTTATTGTTTTGGTGGATGGCGAACACGTGCTGCCCATGGCCACCAGTCAAGATCACAAGCGTTTACTGGATGGGGATGAAGGCCCCAACACTGGCGGCATGGGTGCGTATTCTCCGGCGCCAGTGGTTACGCCAGAACTGCATGCGCGCATTTTGCGCGAAGTGATTACACCGACGGTGCAAGGCATGGCCAAAGACGGCATTCGTTACACCGGTTTTCTTTACGCTGGCGTGATGATCGATGCCGAAAACAATATCAAGGTGTTGGAATTTAATTGCCGTATGGGCGACCCCGAAACGCAGCCCATCATGCTGCGCTTAAAAAGCGATTTGCTGAATTTGTTGGAGCATGCGGTAAACGGTACTTTGCATACGGTTGAAGCTGAGTGGGATCGACGCACCGCGCTCGGCGTGGTGATGGCTGCCGCCAATTACCCCGAGAGTCCACGCAAGGGGGATTTGATTACCGGTTTGCCGCCCAAGGGTGAGGACTATATGGTGTTCCATGCCGGTACGCAGCAAACCGGACGCGATGTATTTACCTCGGGTGGCCGCGTGCTGTGCGTAACGGCGCTCGGCGATACGGTAAAAATGGCGCAACGCCGCGCCTATGAAATTGCCGATCAAATTAAATTCGATGGTGCGCAAATGCGGCGCGATATTGGCTATCGCGCTATCGGGCCGCGCGTAAAATAATTTTTAGGAGTTAACAATGACCAAACCGTTCGTCGCCGTATTAATGGGTTCTGATTCCGATCTGCCTACTATGCAAACCACGCTTGATACCTTGGGTGCACTGGGCATCACGTGGGAAGTCAAAATCACTTCTGCGCATCGCACGCCGGATGCCACGCGTGAATATGTGATGTCAGCCGAGCAACGCGGTTGCAAGGTGTTCATTTGCGCCGCAGGTTTGGCTGCGCACTTGGCCGGTGCAGTTGCGGCGCACACCTTGCGTCCAGTGATCGGGGTGCCGATGGATGGCGGCCCCTTATCAGGTTGGGATTCCTTGCTCTCCACCGTGATGATGCCGGGCGGTATTCCAGTCGCCTCGGTTGCCGTCGGTAAAGCCGGCGCAAAAAATGCCGCTTATCTGGCCGCGCAAATTTTGGCAGGTGCTGACGATGCCTTGCATCAACGTTTGATCGCCGAGCGCGCCGCCAATGCAGAACAGATCAAACAAAAGGATGCGGCGCTGCAAGCCAAGCTAAAGGGCTAAGCTTACCTGCCCGCAGGAGAAAACGTGTTTTCTCAATCTGAATTGCGCGCTTACCTCAAACGTGGTGGTGTCATCGCCTACCCAACCGAATCCTGTTTTGGCTTGGGCTGTGACCCGCGAAACCGCGCAGCGGTACAAAAAATTCTCCGACTCAAACATCGGCCTTGGCATAAAGGTTTGATCTTGGTGGCGGCAAATGTGGGGCAAGTGCGGCGCTTTATTCAGCCGTTAAATCAGAGCCAACAAGCCAATTTAAATCAGTATTGGCCCGGCCCCTATACTTTCTTGTTGCCGATTTCAACGCGGGCACCGAAAGGTGTAACGGGTAAGCACCGGACGCTAGCGGTGCGCGTTTCTGCATATCCGGTGGTGGCGCGTTTGACCCGTATGCTGGGACCATTGGTTTCGACCAGCGCCAATATTGCAGGCGCTAAACCGCTAACGCGCGCGGCGGATGTGCAGCGCGCTTTTGGCGCCGCAGTGCGCGTGTTGCCAGGACGCGTCGGTAAACATAAGAAACCCTCAGCTATAATTGATCTTCAATCCGGAAACAAACTACGTGGATAAACATGGACACAGCACGCGTTAAAACTTTTCTCACCGAGTTGCAAGAGCTCATCGTCGAACGCATTGAGCAAATCGACGGCAAAGCCTTTAAACGCGATAGCTGGGATCGCACAGAAGGTGGCGGCGGCATGTCCTGCGTGATGGAAGAAGGTAATGTGCTGGAGCGCGGTGGCGTGAATTTCTCGCATGTATTCGGCACGCAACTCCCACCCTCGGCTTCGGCCAGTCGCCCAGAGTTAGCCGGGCGCGGTTTTGAGGCCATGGGCGTATCGCTGGTGTTTCATCCGCGCAATCCCTATGCGCCGACGGTGCATATGAACGTGCGCTTTTTTGTCGCGCAGAAGCCAGGCGCGGAGCCGGTGTGGTGGTTTGGCGGCGGCATGGATCTCACGCCGTATTATGGTTTTGCGGAAGATGCCGTGCATTTTCACAGCATGTGCCGCAATGCGCTGGTGCCGTTTGGCGCCGATTATCACGCCAAGTACAAAAAATGGTGCGATGAGTATTTTTATCTCAAACACCGCCAAGAGCCGCGCGGCGTGGGCGGAATTTTCTTCGATGATCTAAACGCGGGCGGCTTCGAGCATTGCTTCAATTTAGTGGAAAGCGTGGGCGATCACTTCCTGTCGGCCTATGCGCCAATTTTAGAGCGGCGCTTGGATACACCCTATGGCGAACGAGAGCGCGATTTCCAAGCCTATCGGCGTGGACGCTACGTGGAATTCAATCTTGTGTATGACCGTGGCACCATCTTCGGCTTGCAAAGCGGTGGGCGCACCGAGTCGATCCTGATGTCGCTGCCCCCGATCGTGAAATGGCGCTACGATTGGAAACCCGAACCAGGTTCGCCGGAAGCCGCGCTGTATAGCGATTTTCTGATCGGTAAGGATTGGATCTAACGAGGATTCTTTTATGAAAGTGGTGTGGAATGTTCCAAACGTTCTCACCCTGCTGCGTGTGCTGGCAGCACCCTTGCTGGCTTTCTTCCTCATGCGCAGCCAATACAACTATGCGCTGTATACCTTCGTTCTAGCCGCCATCACCGATGCCCTGGATGGCTTCATCGCCCGGCATTTCAATCAATACACAGAGTTTGGCGCGGCGCTAGACCCGCTGGCTGACAAGCTCATTACCCTCACCGGCATGCTAATCCTCACGTTTCAAGGCCTGGTACCGCTATGGCTCACGGTGGCGATGGTGGTGCGCGATAGCGTGATCGTTGTGGGTGCCTTTGCGTACCACCATTTGTTTGGCGAAATCGACATTCATCCCTCTTGGTTGGGAAAGCTGCATACCGTTATGGCCTTCATGCTTTTTACTGTGGTCATAGCACAGACGGCGCAGTTGATCGAAGTATCGAACTGGTTGATGTTTGGTTTTTGGGCAGTGTTGGCGAGCTGCCTTACCAGCATGGTGCAATATGTGGCGTTGTGGGCAAAAAAAAAGCCGGACAAGCGGCACGGTAGCAATTAGTGGATTAAATGTGAATTGCAGCGTAGAGCAAATAAAAACCCCGGCACCATTTCTGGTGACGGGGCTAATTTAAAGCATTTGGTGCAGTTTTTATTTGGCTTTGCGACGGCTGGAGAAACCCATGCCGAGCAGACCAATGCCGAGCAATGCGAGGGATGCTGGCTCAGGAACCAGTTTCGCATCGGAGTTTGCATTTTGACGAATAGACAATTGATATGTGTGGCCGGCTAATAAAGTGCCGGTGGTTCCAGCAAAATCATCGCTGCAACTATAAGCCGATGTCCCATTGAACGGGGCATTACGGTTTAGCGTTTGGTTTAGGGTGCAACCTGTTCTAGTACCAGCGGCATTGTTAAAGTCAAACAGAACGGCATTGGTGTCAATGTCCGTGAGCTTGACGGTCAGCGAGGTCGATGCCTGAGAGTTGCCTGGGAATTTGGTGCCTGCGTCAGCAAACGCAATCAGATCAACTGCGCCATGGAAATTTACGCCGATCGCGATGTTTTTCGCAAAGCTGAAAATGAAAGTAGAATTTAGACCAACATCAGCATTTGATGTACCCACGCCCTGTGCTAATAAGGCTACGTCGCTACGCACAGATGCATTGGCACCAGTAGTGCCAAAACCTAAATCGAGGGCCGAACCAACAAGCTTTTGATCAGCGTTGGAAAATTGAGCGCCGGGCGGCGGTGTTAGCACCGCAAAGTTATTTTCAATAGGTGCTGTCGCGCAGTTACCAACGCAAGCGCGTGCGAGGTCGGTGCTGCCGGCTTCAGTAATGCCCAGGTTGAAACTGCTGCCCGCAGATGGGTAGCCAGTCAACGCAGCGGATACGCCACCGTTGTTGGTTGCCACGATTGCTGCGAAATCGCTTAACTTTAAGGTGGTGCCGGTGCTGGCATCGCTCAGTAAAAAGTTGGTAACTTCAAAAGTTGAGCTTGCCAACACGCCGGCGTTGGCTGCGCCTGACATGCCCAGAGCAGCGGCAATGCTTAGCGCAATTAGCGTCTTTTTAGTGGATTTCATGGTTGTTCCTCTCTTCAATAATCCAGTTGAAAATAAATCTTCTTGCTATTTCATTAAGCACTTAGTGTGCCAACACATAAATTATGTTTTATAAACAGTCGCATATAACTTTTTACTGGCGAGGTTTGAGGCATTTATCCGGATGCAGTGGGGCGAGGTGTAAAAAATTCTGACAATCAAATTGGCGTTGACCAAGGGGTATACAACAGAGATAGCGAGGATTTGAAATAATGTTTAGTATAAACATTGTGTTACTAATTATTATTTATTTGTTTCTTGAGATTCCTAGAGTGTAAAAAATACTGACACAAGATCAATTGTTTTCATATTTACAATGACTTATAAACTATACTGAAACCCGTGACAGCATAAACCCAGCGGATAGAAATTGACAAAAATCAAACAAAACCAAGATGTCTCGGATGCGATAGTGGCTTGGCAAGAGGCTATCGGGGAACCGGCGGTTTTAAATGCTTCAACGAATACAGCAGATTTTTGTACTTTCGCTAGCGAATCTGCTGCTCTTGCCCGTTTGCGGCCAATAGACATAGACGGTGTAAGACGTTGCTTGCAAATTGCCTCAGAACATGGGGTGGCGGTTTATCCCATAAGTACGGGGAGAAATTGGGGCTATGGCTCTGCTGTTCCAACGCAGGCCGCTGTTGTCCTTGATCTTTCGCGGCTGAATCAGATAACGGATTACGATGAAACGCTGGGCACGGTCAGCGTGCAGCCGGGTGTTTCACAACAGCAACTATATGATTTTCTTCAGCAACATGGTGGAAGATTTTGGATGGATGCAACCGGCTCCAGCCCTGCGTGCAGCGTATTGGGCAATACCTTAGAGCGCGGTTTTGGTCATAGCCCATACAGCGATCATGCGGGGCAATTGATCCGGATGGAAGTGTTGCTGGCGGATGGACGTCTAATTGAGACGGGCTTGGGGCATTTCCATACGGCTAAGGCCGCAGATAATTATGCCGCAGGCCTGGGGCCAGGACTTAGCCAACTGTTTTTACAATCTAATTTTGGTGTGGTCACGGGCATCACGATCAACTTAATGCCGACACCGGATTATTTCCAGGCGGTATATTTTTCGATTGATCAACCCGCAGAAATTGCGCCGCTGATCGATGTCTTGCAACCACTACGCCTTAAGGGCGTGATTCGAAGCGCTCTGCATATCGGAAATGCGCACCGGGTTCTTTCTAGCATTCAGCAATATCCTTGGGCTGCAACCGGCGGGGTTACGCCATTGCCGGAGCCAGTGTTGCAGGCGTTTGGCCGACAATGGGATTTTGGGGCCTGGAATGGTTCAGGCGCGCTATATGGTACGCGGCGACAGGTGGCCGAGGCGCGCCGCAGCATAAAAACGGCCTTACGCAGCCAAGTAAAAAAATTGCGCTTTATGGATGACGAAACGCTGGCGCTAGCCAAGCGTTTCCAGAAACCATATCGCTGGGTTACGGGGATTAATTTGCCCGAAATGCTCAAGCTGATTGAACCCGTGCACAACATGATGAAGGGCAAGCCGACCGATAGGATTATCGCGAGTACTTATTGGCGAAAAAAAATGGCCATACCGCAGGACATGGATCCCGATCGAGACCGCTGCGGGCTCATCTGGTGCGCGCATGTAGCGCCGACTAAGGGGCATTTCGCTAAAGAAATGACGGATATTAGTAGTGAAGTTTTATCTCGGCACGGTTTTGAGCCGGGCATGACGCTAACGATGATTAATGAACGCTGCTTGGATAACGTCGTCAGTATTTGCTATGACCGCGATGTGCCGGGCGAAGACCAGCGCGCTTTGGCTTGTTATGCGGAGCTTACGCAAAAGTTGATTGCTGCGGGTTATTTTCCCTATCGGCTGGGGACACATGCGATGCACCTGCTGCAGCAATATGGGGGTCAGGAATATCTTGCTTTGCTGGGACAGCTTAAGCATCTATTTGACCCGCATCAAATCATTGCACCTGGCCGATATAGCGCGTCCGACCAATAGGGTAAAACTTAGTCACCGCGAATCAGCCGTTGTGTAATACCAATCTCGTCGCTGGGGCTGAATGCAAATGGATAGAGCGAGCGTACATTTGGAACCTCCTGCATGGCGCCGCCGTATTTTGCAGTATTTTCAGATATATGCTCACAGGTTAGGCGGAGCAAAATGGCTGGCGCGTTGACTCGCGGACACATGCGTTCTTCACCTAACTGCGCAAAGCCCAACATGCGTTTGTAAAATAGTGCGTGGCGCGGATTAACCTCAATGACCAAGTCAGTTGCGCCATGAATTTTGTGGGCATAAATGTAGGCAAGGTGAAACAGCGCAGCTAAAACTCGCTTGGAATGAGACTCCTGGTTGACTGCAAGTTTCGTGAACTCGCAAACCAAGCGTTTATCTTGGCGCAGGCGGTCAATCTCATCCTTATATAGCTGATCAACCAATAGTCCGGTACTGGAGTCAAGGCCGAGCGTAAGCGTTCCGATAACACGGCCTTTGAGATCGGCCATTAGTGTGATGCGGTTTGGTGTATCGCTAAAAATTCCGCTGGTATCATAACCACGCCAAGCGTACATTTTTTTGATTAATAAATCAGCGGATTCGCGCCGACCTTCAGAGTTGGCCAAGCGCACTTTGAACATGTCTTGATCTAGGGAAAGGCTGTTGGTGCCAGAAAGCTCTTGGCGTTCGAGCGTCAAGCTATGCAGCGGACTGTGGCCTAAAGGTAAATCTACAATGGTTTTAGACCAATTATCCGCAGGTATATTGTCAGTATTCATGAGCATCCAACCATGCAAAGCAATTTAAAACAGGTTTATCTAGCGCCAATTACGTATTTTATGGACAATATCGGTTCATTTCGTTAGTAAGTTAATCATGTCCGAATCAGAACAAGAAAATTTATTTCAAAGCGCCCTGCCTGATGAATACGCTAAATATCAAATCCAGTCGCGTCAAGAAATTGCACAAATACTACGCGCTATCATGCGTCAAAATGAAATGGTTACCGCCTATTTCAACCATGGGGCTGACTTTTTACTAACCTCGGTTTTGGATGCGGATCCCGATTCCGGCCGATTGGTGCTGGATTGTGGCCCCGACCCGGAAACAAATCTTCGCGCGCTATCCAGTAACAAATTCGTTTTCGTCTCAAATCAAAACAGCGTCAAAATTCAGTTTAGCACCTCAGCGTTGAAGCAGATCGAATATAAGGGTCGTCCAGCTTTTCGCACGCAGTTACCAACCAGTTTATTGAAATTGCAACGCCGTGAATTCTATCGATTAGTCGCACCAGTGCGCGTGCCATTACGATGTGTGGTACCGGATTTTGCGGGAACTCGGTATGAAACGGAGGTGGGGGACATTTCTGTCGGTGGAATTGGCATCAGT
Organism: Betaproteobacteria bacterium; assembly: GCA_024641855.1. GTDB lineage: Bacteria > Pseudomonadota > Gammaproteobacteria > Burkholderiales > Thiobacteraceae > RBG-16-58-11. Next base: position 31,831 of record JAHECG010000003.1, read on the forward strand.
TTCCCAGAAATAATAGCGCTAGAGAAAGGGGTATTGCTGGCCAATTGCCGTATTGTCTTGCCAGAAGAGGGAACTGTGGTTAGCGCATTAGAAGTCAGAAATTTACAAGAAATTACGCGCCCCACCGGGCAGTCCATATTGCGCGCAGGATGCGCATTTGTGGGTATTCCTACGCCACATCAGGCGATGATTCAGCGTTATATTATTCGGATCGAACGTGAGCGACGCGCCCTCAGTTAACTTCTCCCGCGCTCTTTATCTCGATTAGCATTAGGTTGCGCTGGGCGCGCAAATCCATCTTTAATCAGCCAGTTAGAAGCTATAGCGCAATTCAGTATAGGCGCGGTCTTGGTTATTGTATTGACCGAATAGCCCAAGGGCTTGTCCTTTGAAAATATCCAGCCCAAGTCGCAGCCGCAAGTTTTTTTCCACCGCCCACGTTAGGCTTGGGCGTAATAACCAGTCGGTACGATTAAGACTGGCAATCCATAATGCTTGGGCTTCAATATGATTGGTTAGTTTGCCATTGAGTAGCAAACTAAAGCCATTTTCATGCTTTGAAGGAATAATGTTCGGGTTGTGGTTAAAGAAGGCGCGCTGGTAAAACTGTACGTTGAAGCGGGTATCGGCGGGCAATGGAAAATCCAGGCCGGCCACCCAGTCCAGGGTGTTTTGTGGCACGACGCCATCCGTATCGGTTACGCTGGTAACGTTGAATTGACGGCCATGCGTATAAACGCCTTCCCCTTTAAGCACGAAAGAGCCAAAGTCCTTGGCGAAAGTGCCGCCAATTTGGTCGATGCGGTCATGCCGCGCTTCGTAGACGAAGGTCGTTTGCGGCGCGGTGACAATCGAACGATAGAAGGTTGGCGCGGCATCAACACTGCTGTAATAGAATCCAGAAACATCCCAACCATTTTTTAAGGTGGATAGGCGCAAGCCATAATTAGTGTTATTCAGATTGCGCGTCGGCCTAATTTCATTTTTGAATTGTGAAGCAATGCCGGGCGGGGTTGGCAACGCCGGGAAAAAATTAGCGCCGGGTTTGCCGGTTTCATTATAAGTTGCTACAGGAATCCATAATAATTCCGCATGAAAGTCGTCTTTAAAGTATTCGGCGCGCGCAGCCCATTGCGGAATTCGTAATACATCGAAATCAGGCAAGATAAATTCGCGCATGTCTTTTGCAGAAACGACGTCAGCGAAAAATAAACCGACTACCTCACCCCACACGACATGTTGGCGGCCAAGCCGGAATTCCCAGTTACCAGCGTCGACGTCCAGGTAATTCTCGCGCAGATTGAAATTAAACCGCTGGTTGTTACGAACCTCTGCGGAGTAATCGTTTTTATAAAGATCGTATACCGTATCGTAGTCGAGCCGTGCGCTTAGTTTCCACTTGAATTGATCATTCAATTTTCCCTGATCGCTGATTTCTGCGCGAGTGAGAATTTTTGACCAATGCGCTGGCGAGGCCGTGGTGCGGGCTACTTCTTCCTGGAGAAAGCCTTTTAACTTTGAAGGTGGCGCAACTTGTCTTTTGGGGGTATCAAGGACATCGCCAAACAGCGCGTCTTTTGCGTCGGATTTTTTTGCGGGGGCGACGCTTGGTTTATTGAGAGGTTCATCGTCGGCGAACAGTGAATCGCGGGAGCCCGGCAATTGTTCACCCGTCGATTGTGCGACGAGAATCGGTGTCTTATCTGGCGCTGCAATACGTGATGGCGTGGTAAAACTTAAGCGGCGGGGTGCCAAAAGAAATTCATCCGCAGGGGTCGTCGGCGTGGCTTGACGGGAAACCTCGGCATTTGCAGCCGTCACGCTAAAGGCCAGCGCGCAAATGAATCTCAGTCGGATATTCGTGAACGGTCTTATCATGCGCTCATGTCCCTCCAATGGGTGCGTTTGTTGGCGCAACATTATTTGCTGCGCTGCTGCGTTCGCGCACCATGGACCAATGATTGTTGGTGCGGGTTCCGAGCATGGTAATGCCGCCATCTTCAACGCGGATCAAGCGATCAGCCATGGCCATGACATGGCGGTCATGGGTCGAAAAAATGAAGGTTGTGTTGAGGCGACGGTTGATTTGCTTCATCAATTGCAGAATGTCTTTGCCGGTTTGGAGGTCGAGATTGGCAGTGGGCTCATCTGCCAACACAATAGAAGGTTTGATGACGAGAGCGCGGGCGATGGCCACGCGTTGTCTTTGCCCGCCACTCAGTTGGTTGGGGCGGTGGTCGGCATATTTGCTCAGTCCGACCATGTCGAGAAAATAGGCAATGCGTTCACGTCGTTCCGTTTTTGATAGCGCTTTGCGCTGGAGTAATGGATATTCGACATTTTCCGCAGCCGTTAAAACCGGGAGTAGGTTGAAAGTCTGGAAAATAAAACCAATCGTGGTGGCGCGTAAATCGGCTAACTGATCCGGCGTTTTACCACTGACATCGTGATTGTTAATAAAAATCTTGCCGCTGGATGGAGTGTCGATGCAGCCAATCATATTTAGAAGCGTTGTTTTACCACTACCGGACGGGCCGGCGATGGCGAGAAAAACCCCTGGCTCGATCGCTAAGGTAATATCTTTTAGCGCTTGGACTTTTTGTTCGCCGAGAAGATAATATTTATTGACGTGCTCAACGCGAACTACGCTCATTACTGCTCCGCCTAGCTTATACGCTGTGTATAGTAGAGTGAATTCATCTCAATGGAGTATACACAATATATGATGAACGCAAAAATCCCCAGAACAACGCGCGCTATAGCGCTGGTGCTTTATCTCGGAATTAGTAACGTTAGTGTTGCCGCCGAAACGCCCGCCGCTGTTACCGAAGATCAGCTCGCCAGAGAGATTGTAAAGAAAGCCGATGCCGTGCGCTTCCCGCAAGAAGGCTTTCAGGTAGACGTCACAATTACGACAAAGCATCCGGGGGATAACCCCGATGCCAGAAAATACCGCGTTCTTTCCAAAGGTAACGAAAACGCTGTTGTAATGGTGGTTGAACCGGCTTCAGAGCGCGGCCAAATCATGCTGATGAAAGAGCGAGATTTATGGATGTTTTTACCGGAGGTTTCTCAGCCCGTTCGCCTGGCGCTTTCTCAGCGTCTTACCGGGCAAGTGGCTAACGGCGATTTGGCGCGCGCCAACTTTAGCGGTGACTATGTTCCACGCGTATTGCGCACCGACACCATCGACGGGGAGCTATATCAAGTTTTGGAGCTAAAAGCGGTAGATCGTGGCGTGACCTATCAAAAAGTCGTGTATTGGGTAAAGCAGGCCAATACGTGGCCCTATAAAGCAGAGTTTTATTCTTTGTCTAACCGGCTTTTGAAGACTTGCAAATATGAGAACTTTCAAAACATGGGCGGCAAGGTGCGTCCCACGCGATTGTTGATGGAAGATGCGTTACGGCAGGGCGAACAGTCCGTGCTCGAATACCAGAAAATGAAATTGCGGGATTTGCCCGATAAAATTTTTACCAAGGATTACCTGAAAAAGTTGGAATGACCGAGGATCGTTTCGAATGAACACCTTAGTGCTGGCTTTTCGCAATATCGTGCGACAACGGCGGCGTAGCTTGCTTTCGTTAGCGGCTATTAGCTTTGGCGTTATTGCCTTATTGTTGGCGGGTGGATTTATTCAGTGGATTTTTTGGGCCATGCGCGAGGATACGGTGGGATCCCATTTGGGCCATATTCAGATATCACGAATTGGCTACCAAGACTCCGGAACGGCAGATCCTTACAAGTATTTGCTTCCAGCGCAATCGCCGGAACTGACGCGCTTGGAGAAGGCGCCCGGGGTAATAACCGTTGCGCCGCGGATCGGATTTAGCGGCCTGGTTAGCTTTGGCGATGCAACGGTGTCCTTTATCGGCGAGGGCGTTGATCCGCAGCGCGAAACGTTCTTGAGTCGATCGGTGATTATTACTCAGGGGACTAATCTGCAACCGGAAGATCAGAGCGGTATCGTGATGGGGCGCGGGCTAGCGGCGAATCTTGGTGTTCATGTGGGCGATCAAGTGGTGTTGTTGACGAATCGCCCTTCGGGTGGCGTTAGCGCGGTTGAAGGGCGTGTGCGCGGCCTTTTTTCTACCATCGTAAAAGCCTATGACGATTCGGTTTTGCGCGTCCCTTTGCCGTTGGCGAGAAAGCTTATGGGCGTATCGGGTTCTCACCTTTGGGTGACATTGCTGAAACGCACCGAGGATACCGAAGACGTCATGCAGCAACTGCGAGGAACACTGGACCGCACTAAGTTTGAACTTGTGCCCTGGACCCAGCTGGCGGACTTCTATAATAAAACCGTAGTGTTGTTCACTCACCAGTTTGGTGTGGTTAGGGCGATTATCGGCGCGATCATTATTCTTGGCATTTCCAATACCATGATGATGAACGTAATGGAACGCACAGGCGAGATCGGTACTGTGATGGCGTTGGGAACGCGCCGTCGGCAGCTTGTTGGTATGTTTCTTTCCGAAGGATTTTTGTTGGGCATTTTCGGTGCGCTTATAGGCTTGATCGTTGGGTTAGGATTGGCGGCACTGATATCTGCTATCGGCATACCAATGCCACCACCACCAGGCATGGATCGAGCATTGATCGGACAAATTCGGGTTACGCCGACGCTGGCGATTGAATCCATGTTATTGGCCGTCGTGACGACGTTGATCGCGAGCGTATATCCGGCGTGGAAAGCGTCGCGGTTAACCATTGTCGATGCATTGCGGCATAACCGGTAGGCGGCCGATGTTTTCGCTTGCGCTACGAAATCTTCTCCGGCAAAAGTCGCGCACCGTGATTACGGTTTTGGCGATCTCTTCAGGCGTTATTGCGCTCATACTCACGGGCGGATTCGTGCAGGACATTTTTACCCAGCTTGGGGAAGCCTCGATCCACTCGCGTTCCGGGCATCTGCAACTATTTCGCCAGGGCTTTTATGAAGCGGGAAGTCGCAGCCCCGAAAAGTATTTAATCGATAATCCGGACACCTTGAGCCGCAAGATTCAATCACACCCAGAAGTTGCCGATGTTCTGGCGCGTATTCAATTTGCAGGCTTGCTGAACAATGGGCGCACCGATTGGCCGATTGTCGGGGAGGGCGTGGAGCCAGATAAAGAAGCCCGCCTGGGCAGCTATCTCAAAATCACCGCGGGGCGGCAACTTAAAAACACCGATGGGCTGGGTATTCTTCTGGGCGAAGGGGTTGCGCAGTCGCTCAAGCTAAAGCCGGGTGATCATGTAACGTTGGTCGCGAATGCTGCCGAGGGCGCACTTAATAGCCTGGATTTCGAGGTGGTCGGCGTGTTTCAAAGTTTCTCCAAAGACTTTGATGCGCGCGCGGTGCGCATCGCATTACCGGCGGCTCAAGAATTACTGTTTACACCGAAGGTCAATGCGTTGGTGGTGTCGTTGCACAATACCCGCGATACAGATGCAATGGCGGCATTGCTGAAGCAGCAGTTGGGGAAATCTGGTTATGAGGTTAAGACTTGGGTCGAGCTTAACGATTTTTACGAGAAAACCGTCAAGTTGTATCAGCAGCAATTTGGCGTATTGCAGTTCATTATTCTGGTGATGGTTTTGTTGAGCGTGGCCAACAATATCAATATGAGCGTGTTTGAACGCTTGGGCGAATTTGGCACCATGATGGCGCTGGGAAATCGTAGCAATTATGTGTTCCGTCTAATCTTAATGGAGAGTTGCTTACTCGGGTTGGTGAGTGCGCTGTTGGGGGTGATCATGGGTGTGGGACTGGCAGCGGCTATTTCGGCTATCGGCATTCCGATGCCGCCGCCGCCGAATGCCAACCTGGGCTATACCGGCCACATCACGATTATTCCCGCTGTACTCATTATGGCTTACGGGGTTGGCGTTGCCGCTACGGTTTTGGGCGCCCTGCTGCCAGCGGTGCGCGTATCAAAAACCCCGGTGCTTGATGCGTTACGGGCTAATGTTTAAGCGCCGTGCCACATCCAGCGCGAAGTAGGTCAGTATCCCGTCGGCACCAGCGCGCTTAAATGCTAACAGCGCTTCCATCACGCAGGCGTCTTCATTGAGCCAACCATTTTGCGCCGCCGCTTTGAGCATGGCGTATTCGCCGCTGACTTGATAGACATAAGTCGGTGCGCCGAATTCATCTTTGACTCGCCGAACGATATCGAGATAGGGCATGCCGGGCTTCACCATGACCATGTCCGCGCCTTCTTGCAGATCCAGCCCGACTTCCCATAGCGCCTCATCCGAATTGGCGCAATCCATTTGATAAGTGTATTTGTTACCCGCGCCGAGGTTGGCGCTGGAACCGACTGCATCGCGGAACGGGCCATAAAAACTCGATGCATATTTAGCGGAATACGCCAGAATTCGAGTGTGAATGAATTTGGCCTGATCCAGGCTGGCACGAATCGCACCAATGCGACCATCCATCATGTCCGAAGGCGCGACGACATCAGCACCTGCTTGGGCATGGCATACGGCTTGGCGTTTTAGAACCTCTACGGTTTCATCGTTCAGCACGTAACCGGCAGCGTCGATTAACCCATCTTGGCCATGGCTAGTGTAGGGATCGAGCGCGATATCGGTAATAATGCCTAATTCCGGCACGGCTTTTTTCAAGGCGGCAACCACGCGAGGCACTAAACCCTGCGGGTTATAGGCTTCTTCAGCCCCTAAGCTTTTTAAGGACGCATCGATAACGGGAAACAGGGCCATCGCCGGAATGCCTAGTTTGGCGCACTCTTTTGCGACGGGGATGAGCTTGTCTAAAGACAATCGGCGTACCCCAGGCATGGAGGGGATGTCTTCGATGCGATTTTCGCCATCCAGCACGAAAACCGGGTAAATCAAGTCATTTACTGAAAGTTGAGATTCCCGCATGAGGCGGCGGGAGAAGTCGTCATGGCGCATGCGGCGCATGCGGCGGGAGGCAAATTTGCCGAGATTTTTCATGGCGTTAATTATACCTTTCAGCGCCGGTTTGTATCGAATTGTAAAAACCCAAAGGAATTTTGGAACTAATACCTAACAGGGCTATCTTAAAAGCAGACGGTAGCGATATCGTCGCCCGCTTCTCCTCCCTGAGCGGGGCCTTAATCCCCATTAAGGCATTTACGCCCCTGGCTTTTGTTCCCCTTTAGCCAGGGGTTTTTTATTGTCCGGAGCATTTGTTGTTTCTTCTGGGTCATGTAACCAGCTGCCGATTACGGTCTCCACTTCCTCGATACCGGTTTTTTTCAAGCTCGAAAATAATTGTACCGTGCATTGCGGAAAATTGGCTTGCAGCGTAGTTCGAACTTGTTTCAAAGTGGCCGCCGCTGGATTTTTTGAGAGTTTATCGGCTTTAGTAAGCAAGATATGGATGGGTCGCCCAGTGGGGCCATACCATTCCAACATTTGCCGATCAAGCGGTGTTAGCGGGTGCCGCACATCCATGATCATCACTAGTCCGACCAACTCTTGGCGGGTTTCTAAATAGCGGGCCAGCGTAGCTTGCCAATGTTCTCTGACCGCATGTGGCACTTCGGCATAACCGTAACCAGGTAGATCAACCAAATAATTCCCCGGGCTGATACGGAAAAAATTAAGGAGTTGTGTGCGGCCAGGTGTTTTACTGACAAAAGCTAATTTATGTCGAGCCAATGTGTTGATTGCGCTAGATTTTCCAGCGTTTGAGCGGCCAGCAAAAGCGACTTCACGCTTGCTGAGCGGCAGTGTTTTGAGTTCGTGAACCGAAGTTTCAAACGTAAGTTGACTAAAGAGAGGCATAGCGTTCCATGGGCCTGTCTATTTTAGACTTGGCGAGAAGGTGAATGATTAGGTAGAATAATGGGTTACAAATTTTCTAATTCCAAAATTACCATTTTGGTCAATTTGGGACAACAAGACAGCTTAAGGAGTTTTTCATGAAATCAATTTTGGCGATGGTTTTGCTAACGGGTGCCGCCATGAGTGCTCAGGCGGAAACCGCCCATGCTAAAGGTGACGCCGCCAAAGCGCAGACAATCGTGACACAGGTGTGTGCTGCGTGCCATGCCGCTGACGGTAATAGCGTAGCGCCTGCAAATCCGAAATTGGCTGGGCAGCCCGCGAATTATATCACCAAGCAGTTGCATAATTTTAAGCAAGGCATGATGGAGCCAAATAAGGACGGCGGACGGAAAAACCCAGTGATGGGCGCCATGACAGCCACTTTGTCTGACGAAGACATGTTGAATCTAGGCGCATATTTTTCTGCTAAAACCGCTAAGTCTGGCACCGCAAAGGCACCTTATGATGCGGGTCAAAAAGTTTATCGCGGCGGCAATTCTGCGACGGGCTTGCCCGCTTGTGCAGCTTGCCATGGCCCCGCCGGCGCAGGTTTACCGGCACAATACCCACGCTTGGGCGGCCAGCATGCAGATTACGTGCTAGCGCAGTTGAAGGCATTCCGCTCCGGCGAGCGTGCTAACGATGCGGGTAAAGTGATGCGTACTATCGCCAACAAAATGTCCGATCAGGAAATGCTGGCTGTTGCGAATTATGTGTCTGGCTTGAAGTAAACAGCGCTTAAACAGCGAGGTAAAAAGGGAGGCATTGCCTCCCTTTTTTATTGTCAGCGCATTTGTCCGAAGACGCGCTTTGCCGCGTCGAGTGTGAATTGAATGTCCGCATCGGTATGTGCGGCGGAAACGAAGCCCGCCTCGAAAGCTGATGGAGCGAAATACACGCCAGCGTCCAGCATGGCGTGGAAAAAGCGATTGAACGCATCTTTATCGCACTGCATCACTTCTGCATAACTGCTGGGAAGCTTGTCGCTGAAGTACAAGCCGAACATGCCGCCCACGGATTGTGCGCAGAAGGTTACGCCTTGGGCGCGCGCGGTTTCAGTCAACGCATTTACAAAAGCTTGCGTGCGAGCGGTTAGTTGTTCGTAAAACCCCGGTGCTTGAACGAGTTGCAGCGTTGCCATGCCGGCCGCGACGGCGACCGGGTTGCCGGACAGCGTGCCCGCTTGATAGACGGGGCCATTGGGCGCGAGTTTTTCCATGATGGCGCGCTTACCGCCGAAGGCGCCGACCGGCATGCCACCGCCAATCACTTTGCCTAAAGTGGTGAGATCGGGATCGATGTTGTACAAGCCCTGCGCGCTACCTAAGCCAACGCGAAAGCCCGTCATGACTTCATCGAAAATCAGCACCGCGCCATAGCGTGTGCATTGCTCACGCAAGGTCTGTAAAAAGCCCGGCGCTGGCGCGATCAAGTTCATATTGCCTGCAACCGGTTCCACGATAATGCAGGCGATTTCTTGACCGATCTGCGCAAATAAAGTTTCGACGGCGGCACTATCGTTGTAAGACAAAGTCAGCGTATGGGCTGCAATTTCTGGGGGTACGCCAGCAGAACTGGGTTGGCCAAAAGTCAGCGCGCCTGAGCCTGCCTTGACCAACAAGGAGTCGGCGTGGCCGTGATAGCAGCCTTCAAATTTCAGGATTTTGCTGCGCCCGGTATGGCCGCGCGCCAAGCGAATTGCGCTCATGGTGGCTTCGGTTCCGGAAGACACCAAGCGAATTTCCTCCATGCTCGGCACCAGTTTGATCAGCAACTCCGCCATGTCCAGTTCACGCGCGGTGGGTGCGCCGAATGACAGTCCGAACGCCGCCGTTTCTTGTACCGCGCGCACCACATCGGGGTGCGCATGGCCAGCAACCATCGGGCCCCAGGAACCAACATAATCAACATAGCGTTGATCGTCTTCATCCCACACATGCGGCCCAAGCCCGCGCTTTAAAAAGCGCGGGACGCCGCCCACCGAACGGAAGGCGCGTACTGGTGAATTCACGCCGCCAGGAATACGTTGTTGTGAGCGTTGGAACAGGTCTGCGTTACGCGAGGTCATGGAAACTCTTTCTGTCTAATGTTTAGTGGCGAACATACTGGAGAAAATGTGTGCAGCGAGTTCGATATTCGGTGCATCGAACAGGGCGGAAATAACAGCGACGGCGTCTGCGCCGGCTTGAATTAAATCGGGAGCATTTGCCGTAGTGATGCCACCAATGGCGACAACCGGAATGTGTAGTTTAGCTTTGGCTAGTGTGAGCAGGCCCAAGGGGCAGAGCGGTGCTTGCGGCTTGGTGGACGAAGGATAAAAGCTGCCAAAGGCGACGTAATCCGCGCCCTGGGCGGCAATTCGCACCGCGCGATCTAGGTCTTGGTAGCAGGAGATGCCGATGATTTTATCCGGTCCAAGATTGATACGGGCCTCTTGGAGGGCTGGGTCAGTTTCACCAAGATGCACCCCATCCGCATCAATGAGTGCCGCAAGACGGACATCATCATTGATGATTAACGGCACATGGAAATCGCGGCACAGCGTTAGTAACTCGCTGGCTTGTGCATGCTTTAGAGCAATATTTTCTGATTTGGAGCGGTATTGCACGAGCTGCGCGCCGCCTTGTAACGCTTGTCTAATCAGCGCAAGTAAGGTGGCCGTATCGGAGTGTTCCGGCGTAATTGCATATAACCCTTTAATCGCGGTCGGCATTGGTTTCGCGTGCCCAGAATAAACGATCCGGAATGTATTGGCCCATGCCAGGGCGAAAGCCGGCCTGCAGCGCGTGCCAAGTATAATCTTGAGCGTCTTTGACCGCGTCGACAACACTCATGCCTTGCGCAATCAAAGCGGCAATTGCCGACGCTAGGGTGCACCCCGAACCGTGATAACTGCCGGGCAAACGTTGCCAAGTGTTGCTGGACAGCTTACCCACTTCGCCATACAGCGTATTGATCACTTGCGGGGTGTTTTCATGCGTGCCGGTAATCAAAACATATTCGCAGCCCAGACTAATTAGTCGTGCGGCACACTCATCTAGACCCGGGTCTTCGTCATTATCTTCGTCTGCAGCAAGACGTCGGGCTTCCATACTGTTGGGTGTAATTAACGTGGTTTGTGGGATCAGCATTTCCCCGAGGGCGTCGATCATGTCTTCGGAGGACAACTCGTCACCGCGTCCGGAACTCAATACTGGATCCATGATCAGCGGAATATTGGGGTAGTCACCTACAATTTCAGCAATTGCCGCGATAATATCCACGCTGCCTAACATACCAATTTTGAAGGCCGAAACGGGCATATCTTCTAATACAGCTCGGGCCTGATCGGCGACCCATTCCGCTTCCAACGGAAAAAAATCTTCAACGCCTAAGCTGTCCTGAACCGTAATAGCGGTGATAACGGATAGTGGATGGCACCCCATCGCTGCCAACGTGAGTAAATCGGCTTGAATGCCGGCGCCACCGGTGGGATCGCTGGCGGCAAAGGTTAAAACAATCGGGGGCGTATCGGCCATAGAAATAAAAAACGTCGGGTTAAGTTCGGGAGTTCGCGCGGAACCGGCATTCGCAGGTAAAATAAAATTTTAACCCAATCCTAAAGTGCTTCCCATGAAAAACTACATGTGTCTGATTTGCGGCTTTATTTACGAAGAAGAAAAAGGTTTGCCGGATGAAGGGATCCCCCCTGGCACGCGTTGGGAAGATGTGCCGCCCAACTGGACCTGTCCTGATTGTGGCGCAAGAAAGAGTGACTTTGAGTTGATTGAAATTTAACGCTTATTGGCAAGTTGAAACTTCATCGTCAGCGTCGAAAAACATCCGGCATTGGGCGTAATCCACGCCATTAAGATTTACCTAAGTTAGCCGATATAAGCTTTGTTGCCGGTATTTATTGCGAATTCTTGAACCTTCGGAGGCCTGGCATGCTTGTTGCCAGTATTTCCGTACGGATTCAAATATTGGGCACTTATCGTTGAAACTTCGGGCAATTTATTAGAAACACCCTTTACCTTAATTGATTTTATTATACAATGCCAAAAAGGCCGGGGTTTGAAACGGACGTAAGGGCATGTCGGGGGGTAACGTGACGGATCAAAGTAATCTAGCGGGTATTAAGGTTATGGTGATTGACGATAGCAACACCATACGGCGGAGCGCTGAAATCTTTTTAGTGCAATCCGGTTGCGAAGTCATTCTGGCAGAAGATGGTTTTGATGCCATGTCCAAGATTACCGACCACCAGCCCAATGTGATTTTCGTCGACATCATGATGCCGCGCCTGGATGGCTACCAAACTTGCATGTTGATTAAGAAAAACCTGCGTTTTCGCGATACACCCGTCATCATGCTGTCCAGTAAAGATGGGTTGTTCGATCGAGTGCGCGGGCGTATGGTCGGTTCAGATGAATATTTAACCAAGCCGTTTACCAAAGACAGCTTGCTCCAAGCCGTAAAAAAACATGTTCTTAGTCGCCAAGCGGCGTAATTGATAGAAAGAGATTTAAAAAAATGCCGATCAGCAAAATTTTGGTTGTGGACGATTCCCCTACGGAGCGTCATTTTTTAGGTGAATTGTTATCCAAGCAAGGGTACCAAGTCATCATGGCGGAAAGTGGTGAAGAGGCGTTAACCAAAGCCAAGCAACTCAAACCGGATTTGATTTTAATGGATGTGGTAATGCCCGGCTTGAACGGGTTTCAAGCGACACGCGCCATCACCAAAGAAGAAGAAACCAAAAATATCCCGGTCATCATGTGCACTTCAAAAGGGCAAGAGACGGACAAAGTGTGGGGCATGCGCCAAGGTGCTCGCGACTATGTGGTAAAGCCCGTCAACATTGAAGAGTTATTAAAAAAGATTTCAGCCCTAGGTTAAATTCCGAACGTAATGGCCAAAAAAGTCAGCCTGAGGCAGTTTCAAGAAGGTCTAGTTGCCCGACTTAAAGAGGTGCAATCCGGTACTGTCGCGCAGTCGGCCTCGAAAATGGGGGTTCAAGTCGGGCGCGAAAAATGGCTGGTGAACTTGCCGGATGTGAGTGAAGTCGTGCCTTTGCCGCAATTGCTGGCGGTGCCGTTAACGCACCCTTGGTTTTCTGGTGTGGCAAATGTTCGCGGCGTGTTGTATAGCACGGTAGATTTTTCGCGCTTTTTAGGGGGTGAGCCGATGCAAGCGAATATCGACAGTCGCTTGATGTTGGCGCATAGCAAATATCACTTGAATGCCGGCATTATCGTGCATCACATGCTGGGCTTAAAAAATCCCGATCAGTTACAGCTGAGCACAACGGAAAATTTGCCCCCTTGGGTTACTGCTGAGTATATCGATAGTAGTGGCGCGCAATGGAAAGAATTGAATATGCTGGGATTAATTAATCATCCCGATTTTTTAAACGTGGGCGTTTAAGCAACGCCTATTTTTACTTAGCGTAATTGCCGGCCCATTGCAGGCCAGGAACGGAGAAGACCATGGCTTTGTTCAAGCTCCCTAAAAAAGAAAAAAAACCTTCGAAGAGCAGCGGTAATACCGGCGCGCTTCATACCACGCTCATTATGCAGGGCTTGCGCAAGCTCTCTGGCAAAGAGGGCGCGCAAATTCCGATCATCGGCAAACTCGCGCCGGAAAAACAAATTGCCTACACAGCATTGACGACTTTCGCCTGCGTGTTGTTGACGGGTTCGCTGCTTGGTTACAGCAACTATCAAGTTGGCCGTAAAGCGGATTTCGTGGGTACCTCGACTGAGATGCAAATGTTGTCGCAGCGCATCGCAAAAGGCGCGCAACTCGCGGTGTTGGGAAATAAAGAAGCGTTTGAACAGTTGAAGGATAGTAAAAAACGTTTTGATACAAACCTAAGTCGTTTGACATCGCAGGCCCCTTCCTCGACACAGCAAACGCTGACGGAGTTGAATAAACAATGGAAGAAAATGGCGTCGGATACGACGAACATTATTGGCCAGCAGGCGGCACTTGAAAAATTAAATAAAAGCGTAGCGTCGATCAATGCGGCCAATGTCCAAATGCTGGAGTTGTCGCAGCAGGCCGTATCGCTCATGGTGCAAGCGGGAACCCCGCAGCGTGACGTATCGATTGCTTCCGACCAGGTGATGTTGTCACAGCGCATGGCGAAAAACGCCAACAACTTATTGTCATCGGACGTGATTGATCCTGAAGTCGCGTTCTTGCTGGGTAAGGATGCCACGGCATTCCGCGATACGTTAAATGGCTTGTTGGTTGGTAACGAGGATTTACGCTTGGTGGCGGTGAAAGATGCTGACATTAAGGAAAAGCTGAAGGAGTTAAGCGGGGTATTTAAAGATTTCGACAGCAACGTCAAAGACATTTTGGAAAACATGCAGAACTTGGTAAACGCCAAGCAAGCGGGTCGCGACATTTTCGAAGCGTCCGACCCAATTTTGAAAAACACACAAAAGCTGACCTCGGTATTTGAGGGCTTGGGTACGTTCAGCGGATGGTTCGCGGTGTTTGTCGGCTTGCTGGCAATGGCGAGCGCGATTTTGCTGGCGTGGTCTTTCATTAACGATGCGCGTCAACGCGCGGTGCGCAGTGAAGAAGAAAACAAACGAAACCAAGAAGCTATTTTGCGGTTGTTGAACGAAATGGGCGATTTGGCGGAAGGCGATTTGACGGTGAAAGCATCGGTGACCGAAGACATTACGGGCGCAATCGCGGATTCCATTAACTACACCATTGACGAGCTGCGAATCCTGGTTGCAGAGATTAATAAAGCAACGGATCAAGTGAGTAGCGCATCGCAACAAGCACAAACGATTTCGGCGCAGTTGCTGGATGCTGCGCAGCGTCAATCCAAAGAGATTGAAGATACGTCAGCGTCCGTGTTGAAAATGGCGGATTCGATTAATGAAGTATCGGCCACCGCTGTTGAGTCAGCGCGCGTGGCGCAAATATCTCTGGACGTAGCAGGTAAAGGTCAGGCCGCTGTGCAAGACTCTATTTCCGGTATGAACGAGATTCGCGAGCAGATTCAAGAAACCGCAAAACGGATTAAGCGTCTGGGCGAATCCTCACAGGAAATTTCCGAGATTGTGGAACTGATCTCAGACATTACCGAACAAACGAACATTCTAGCCTTGAACGCTGCGATTCAGGCGGCATCGGCGGGTGAAGCCGGGCGTGGGTTTACGGTGGTTGCGGAAGAGGTGCAGCGCCTAGCGGAACGCTCCGGCGAGGCGACCAAGCAGATCGGCGCGATTGTGAAAACCATTCAAACGGATACGCACGATGCAGTGGCCGCTATGGAAAAAAGTACCCAGGGTGTGGTTGAGGGTGCGAAACTTTCTGATGCCGCAGGTCAGGCTTTGTCAGAAATCGGCCGCGTGTCACAAGAGCTTGCGGGTCTGATCGATAGTATTTCCCAAACGACACAGGCGCAAACCGACGTGGCGAAGAAAGTTGCGCAGAACATGCATGACATTCAGAGCATTACCAACCAAACCACGGATGGTACCAAGCGCACGGCAGTGTCCATTGGTCAGCTGGCCAACTTGGCAGCAGATTTGAAGGGTTCGGTAGCCGGCTTCAAGCTGTAGGCCGGAGCATAGAGAGAACGAATCAAGCGTGAACGCGCTTGATTGAACAGCAACGCTAGGAAAACGCATGAGCCAGAGCGAATTCGATATCGGCCCACTGACTTGGGTTAAAGGGGAGATCGACGCGGCAATTCTCCGCGCAAAAGAGCATATTGCGCATTTTGCCGCCAATATTAGCGACACGACCCCACTGCGTTTTGCGCAACCGCACCTGCACCAAGTGAAAGGTGCAATTCAAATGGTGGGGTTGGACGGCGTGGCGCGCTTTGTGGAAGAAGTTGAGCGCTTTATGCAGGCACTCGAAACACGCGAAGTCGAGCCGACGACAGATACGCTGGACTTACTCGATCAAGGTTTTGATGCCATCGGTAAATATTTAGATGAATTGATGGCGGGCGCTCCCGATGTGCCGCTGGCCTTGTTTCCGATGTACAAAAAATTTATGGAAGCGCGAAAAATTGAACGCATTTCCGAGAGTGATTTGTTCTTTCCTGATTTGTCGGCGCGCGCACCCAAAAACACGGTCGCAGCGTCAGTAGAAGAGGCGGAAGTGCCACGTTACGTGCGCTCTGTTCGTACCAAATATCAAAAAGGATTACTGGGTTATCTCAAAAGCCCGGACGATGCGGCGGGTCTGGCGGCGATGCGCGATGCGTTAGCGCAAATCGAAGCAACCCAAACGCAGCCCGCAAGCCGCACTTTTTGGTGGAGCACGGTAGCCTTTATTGATGGTTTGTTGGAAGGCGGCGTGCCACCGCAATTTAATGTCAAAAGCTTGTGCGGTCGTATCGATCAACAGATACGGCGTGTTGCGGAAAACTCAGCCAAAGTCGCAGAAAAACTGAATCGCGATGTTTTGTATTATGTGGCGAGCGCCAAGCCCGCGACGGAGCGACTCAAGCAAGTTAAGAGCACCTTTGAATTAGCGGCGCACTTACCGCAGGAAAACATTGGCAGCCCTAGTGATCAAGCGCTCGACCGTGCAAAACCGATGCTGCGCGAACTCGGTGAAATGATCGCCGGTGCCAAGGAGATATGGCTCAAATTTACTGCCGGCAACACCGATGTTCTGAAGACTTTTCAAGATCACGCGCGGCGCGCATTGGGTAAAAGCCAGGCCTTAGGTTTTGAACCCTTGGCCGACTTGATTGAAGAAATTGCTAAGGGTGCTGATGCGTTGGCCGCAACGGGCGTGTCTTCAGAGAGCGTGGCGATGGAAATGGCGACGGCGTTGCTGCTCACAGAAAATGCACTGCAAAATTATGCCCGCCTCACCCCCGAATTTGCGCATCAAGCGGAAGTTCAAGGTCGACGGTTACAAGCGAGTTTAGCGGGGCAGTCGACCGAGGATATTGAAGAGATTCCACTGCTGGATGAGATCGGTCGCAAGGCGCAAGAGAAATTATTGTTGGCGCAGATTGGCACAGAAATTCAAACCAATTTGCGGCATATCGAACAAGTGCTGGATGTGTTTTTCCGTGATCACACCAAGCGCGCCGATATTCCTGGACTGACGTCCTATGTGCGGCAAATATTTGGTGCTTTAAGTATTCTAGAGTTGGAGCGCGCTGCAGATCTGTTAAATGCTTGTCAGCTAATTATCGATAAGTTTGCGGATGCAAGCCAAGAACCATCGGCGCGTGACATGGAGCTGGTCGCCGAAGGTTTAAGTAGTTTGAGTTTTTATATTGAAGCCGTGCAGCATGGTCGGGCAGACGCCTTCGAGATTATTGCGCCGGTCATTAAAACCTTCCCGGGGGTTAAGAATCATGATGTGCGAGAAGCGGACGCGCATGTCGATGCAGGCATTGTAGAGGATCAGATTGCCGAGACGCCTGAAGTGCGCGTAGCCAGTGTTGAGGCGGGTATCGAAGATCAAAAGAGCGCGACTAAAGCCCTATTTGAAGCTTGGCAGATGGCGCCAGAAGCCGCAGCACGTGTGGCGCTTCGGGCGCAATTAGTCACCCTGGCGCAGGATGCGGATTTGATCGATGATCAAGTGTTAAAAGATCGAGTGGGCAAAGCATTGGCAGCGCTGGATCAAGCGGGAGATGCGCCAAATGCAGGGGTAACTCAGGTGATGCTGGAGCTGATCACGCCCAAGGTGGCGGCTGTCGCACCATCAAAAGAAACGGCACGTCTGCTGGAGGCGTCGAAAGAAACCATCGACCGCGAATTGCTGGAAACGTATTTGGAAGAAGCGCATGAGGTGCTTGAAACCGTGCGTGAGCAATTAGGTATATTGCAGCGCCGCGCACATGACCATGATGCGTTGATTACCATTCGGCGCGGCTTTCATACCTTGAAAGGTTCGGGCCGCATGGTTGGGTTGAGTGATTTGGGGGAAGTGGCATGGGGCATTGAGCAAACCATGAACCGCTGGCTGGAAGAAGAAAGAGACGCGACCCCGGAATTGCTTAGCATGATTCAGCATGCGCACGATGCGTTTGTCGGCTGGGTCGAACTGTTAACCTTGGACGGTATAGTTCACGTCGATGCGGGCGTGTTGCTCGCAGAAGCCGAGGCGCTTCGGGAGGACCCCACCGGCCCTTTTGATTTGTCGGCCAGGCGTGAGGCGCTCGTCGCCTCGCGCCTGGCCGCTGCCGAGTCAATAGCGCCAGCAGAGCTTAGTGGAATCGAACCCGCCGCTCCCGTAGCTGAAGACAATCCAGCCGATGGTAGTGCGACTCACACAGACCAAGAATTGTCCGACCCTGTCGAAGAGTTGCTGTTGGAACCGCTGCCAGAGGAAGCGCCGCTAACGCTGGAGTTTGAAGCGGAAGAACAAGTGACTATGGAAGCAGCGGAGTCTATCGAGCCGTTGCAACCGCACGATGCAGCAGTACGCGCAGAGCCACAAGAAGTTCAAGTGGGCGAGATTTGCATTAGCCCAGCCCTATACCAATTGTTCTTAGATGAAGCGACAAATCATTTGGCGCTGTTAGAGCATGGGGCCGCACAGCTTCAAACCAACCCGAGTAAACCGATTGAGTACGATCTCATGCGTGCCGCGCATACCCTGGCGGGTATCTCCAGCACGGTCGGTTTTGTTGCGCCAGCCGATCTGGCGAATGCATTCGAGCATTGGTTAATGGATCTCATGCACAACCCGCGCGCCTTGGACGGGAATGATTTGTATCGCTTGTACGAAACCATCGCCTGCTTAAAAACCATGGTGAGTGCAATACAAGTGCAGACACAACCGGAGATGGCCAGCGCCTTAGCGGACAGCTTACGGCAAATGGTGATTGATGCGCGTAATGCGCGCGAGCAAGCCGAGTTGCATGCGCTGGCGGAACAGCCGACGCAAGCAGAAATAATCGAGATGTCAGTGGCAAGCGATAATTCTCCCCCGGTTGCCGAACCCGAAGTGATGATTGCCCCGGTGCAGCTTCAAGCTGCACCACCTCCCCCTAGCTTGAGGCTTGCACCCATGCGAGAAAAAAATAACGCTATCGAAATCGACGTAAATATTAAAGACGATTTGGACGAGCAATTACTACCGGTTTTTCTAGAAGAAGCGGAAGAGCTGATGCCGTTCATCGGATCGCAACTCAGAGCTTGGCGCGAATCTCCGGATGACAGCTCGCCTCCGCAGGCGTTAAATCGTGCGCTGCATACGTTGAAAGGTTCGGCGCGTATGGCTGGCGCAATGCAAATGGGGGATCTGACGCACCGCATGGAAGCGCGTGCCCTAGAATTGAGTGAAGGGGCGGTACCGCAAGCCCCATTATTCGATGAGTTGGAAAGTTATTTTGATGCGATTGGCGACGTCCATGAAAGGTTGATTTCAGGGGAAAGTTTGGTCGCGCCAACGACGGATGCAGCATCGACAATGCCGGTCGCGAAACCAGTGGTATTCGGGGCGAATCCACAAGCGACTTTGCCCCAGGCCGGCATGCTCGCGGAAATGGAGCAAGCGGCTGCGCGTGCCGTGTTACGGGTGCGTGCCGATACCGTAGATCGTTTGGTGAACGAAGCTGGCGAGGTCAGTATTACGCGTTCGCGGATTGAAGGCGAAATGCTGCACTTCAAACAATCACTGAAAGAGTTGACCGAGAATGTAATTCGTCTGCGCGGGCAATTGCGTGAAATTGAAATTCAAGCCGAGTCGCAAATGCAGTCGCGCATATCGGCTGCACAGGATACGCAATTCGATCCGCTGGAATTTGATCGTTTCACGCGCTTGCAAGAAGTTACACGAATGATGGCAGAGAGCGTTAACGACGTTTCAACCGTACAGCTCACCATGCTGAAAAATTTGGATGAAGCGGAAGCGGCGTTAATCGCGCAAGCTCGGCTGAATCGAGAGTTGCAGCAAGGGTTGATGCGTATCCGGATGGTGCCGATGTCCAACATCACGGAGCGGTTGCACCGCATTGTGCGTCAAACGGCGAAGGATGTCGGCAAGAAGGCAGCGTTGGTTGTTGAGGGCGAGAGCGTCGAACTCGATCGATCTGTGCTGGAAAAAATGACAGCACCGTTTGAGCATTTGCTACGCAATGCCGTGGCACATGGCGTTGAAGCCGAAGCTGCGCGAACGGCGGCCGGCAAAGCCGAAACCGGCGTGATCGCATTGAAGGCGCGCCAAGAAGGCAACGAAGTCGTGTTGACATTAAGCGACGACGGCGCGGGTATTGATCTCGATCGTGTGCGTGCCAAGGCTGTCGAATTGGGACTGTTGCGGGCCGATGAAGATGTGCCGTCGGCAAAGTTGACGGAAATGATCTTTAACGCAGGTTTCTCAACCGCAACGGAAGTGACACAGGTATCCGGGCGGGGTGTTGGCATGGACGTGGTGCGGAATGAGATTGCCAGCCTTGGCGGACGGATTGAAGTTGCCAGCAATGCCGGTCAAGGTACAACTTTCACGGTGTTTTTACCGCTGACATTGGCGGTGACGCAGGTGGTGATGGTGCGCTCCGGCGAGAACCGTTTCGCTATCCCCGCTTCGATGGTCGAACAGGTGCAAGAGGTCAAAGCCAAGGTGCTGGCCGAAATCTACCAAAAAGGCCAAGTGACCTGGTTAGGGCACGATTACCCGCTGCATTACATACCGCGCTTAGTGGGTGACGATGAAACCATGCCGCAAGCAAAACCCAGCAGTTCTGTGATGCTGTTGCGCAGTGGTACGCATCGTGCTGCAGTGCATGTGGATAGCTTAGAGCGTAACCAAGAGGTCGTAATTAAAAATATCGGGCCGCAATTGGCGCGTGTTTCCGGTATCTCAGGCGCAACCGTTTTAGGTAATGGCCAAATCGTGCTGATTATCAACCCGGTGCAATTGGCGCATCGCGAAACGCCGCATGCCGCGGCGCCTGCGCAGCCGATTAAACCGCAAGCAATCGTGACCGCGCCAGTTGTCATGGTGGTCGATGATTCGCTGACGGTACGCAAGATTACGGGCCGCTTACTGGCAAAAGAAGGCTATCAAGTGTTGACGGCAAAAGACGGCGTGGATGCCTTGCAACAATTGCAGTCGATCCGACCCGCCGTGATGTTGGTCGATATTGAAATGCCGCGCATGGATGGATTTGAATTGACTAAAAATGTGCGTGGCGATGCGGTAACAGCCGACATTCCGATCATTATGATTACTTCGCGCACGGCGGAAAAGCATCGCAACTACGCGCGGGAGCTGGGCGTGAACGAATACTTAGGTAAACCGTATCAGGAAGAAGAGCTGCTGATGCATATCGCCAACCTTATCAAACAAGGTGCAGAAACAGCCGTCAATTAATGCGGTAAGAGACTTAATAACGGCCGCTAACTGCGGCCGTTATTGTTTTAAGACATGGCTTGAAACAATTGTTCGCGGTAGTAGACCAACAAAATAATGCCGAAGATTAAGCGGTACCAGGCAAACGCTACGAAGTTGTGATGGGCGATATATTTCAGTAGTGCACGCACCGCGAAGAAGGCGCTGATGAAGGCGGTGATGAAGCCAACAACGAACGTGGCAAGATCATGCGCGTGCAGCAAATCCCAGTGTTTATAGAGATCGTAAAAGGTCGCGGCAAACATAATGGGAATGGCGAGAAAAAATGAAAATTCCGTTGCAGCTTTGCGCGACAAGCCGAATAACATGCCGCCCATAATCGTGGCGCCGGAACGCGAGGTGCCCGGGATTAAAGCGAAACATTGAGCCAGCCCGACTTTTAAAGCGTCATGCCAAGCCATGTCATCAACGTGCTCAATGCGCGGGGTGCGTTGCTTGGACTCGACGACGAATATAATCAGCGCGCCAACAATAAAAGCAATGGCAACCGAAAACGGGTTGAATAAATGCGCTTTGATCGACTTGATGAACAGCAATCCGAGAATCGCCGCCGGTAAAAAGCCGATGAGCAAGTTAAACACAAAGCGTTGCGCGCGCGCATCATGCGTGAAACCGCTGGCTACTTGCGCAATTTTTAAGCGGTATTCCCAGCACACGGCGAGAATTGCGCCGAGCTGAATCACGATTTCAAAAACTTTGCCCACCTCATCATTAAAATTCAGTAAATCCCCTACGATGATGAGGTGGCCGGTACTGGAAACGGGGAGAAACTCGGTTAAACCCTCGACAATGCCAAGGATAAAAGCTTTAAGTAGAAGGAGTGATTGGGCGAAGTCCATGGCTAAATTTGATAAAGAGAAAAGGCGATTATACGATCAACGTCGTAAACAAGCTGGCGATTTGCAGGGCACAGGCATTGAAATCGAGCGCAAAATCAATGCTTCACAACGCATTTGACCGTGCTGCTGCTACAATTCAACCTATATGAACGATACTAATGAAAACCCCTTGGGCGAAACTTCGCCGGTGCCACCAACGCCAACTGCCCCAGCGCAGCGCGTTTGGGCCGCACGTTTGGGCCGCGGATTAAATCTCTCGGTTTTGATGGGCGTTATGGCCATCGCTATTGCGCTGATCGCATGGCTATTTAGCTATCGCCAAGCGGAAAATCTTAACCAGGAGCTTGCCAAACGCCTGTCTAACTTTGATAGCCGCAGTATGGAAAGCCGTACACTTGCCGGTCAAGCGCAGGAATCTACGCGCGAGCTATTGGTCAAAATTGGCGTGCTCGAACAAAAAGTTGCTGACTCGCAGAATCAACAAATTGCACTGGAGTCTTTGTATCAAGAGCTCGCACGTGGCAGGGATGAAGCGGTGGTCGCGGAAATCGAACAGCTTCTGGTTTCCGCAAATAATGAATTACAGCTTGCTGGCAACGTGAAGGCCGCGCTGATTGCCTTGCAAGCAGCGGATGCACGGCTTACCCGCCTGGATCGCCCGCAGTTATTTCCGCTACGCAAAGCCATTGGCAAAGACATCGAACGCTTGCGCGCCGCCCCTTTTGTCGATATGTCCGGCCTTACGCTTAAGTTGGATGGTTTGATTGATTTGGTTGCCACCTTGCCGTTGTTGCCAGGTAAACCCGTGGAGGAAACACCAAAAGCGCAAAGAATGGCCCCCGCCAAAACTTGGTGGCAGCGTTTTGCCAACGAAGCTTGGGAAGATTTTACGCGGATGGTTCAGGTGCAAGACATGGGCAAGGCGGAGATGCCGTTATTGGCACCGGAACAAACCTATTACGCACGTGAAAATGTACGTCTACGTCTGCTCTCGGCGCGCTTGTCGCTACTGGCGCACGATGACCGAGCGTTTAAGAGTGATTTACAAACGGCGAAAGATTGGATGCGTCGTTATTACGATGAAAAAGATCAAGCAGTGAAATTGGCAATGCAGACGATGCAGCAACTTGCGACTAGCCAAACGCGGGTGGATATCCCCGATATCGCCGGCAGTTTGCATTCAGTCCGCACGCTAAAGTTGGCACCGGAACGGGGCAGCCGTTGAAAGCGCTGATTTGGATCATCTTCATCTTGGCGCTGGCCGTGGGCTTAGTGCTTGCGATTCAATCCAATGTCGGCTACGTGTTGTTGGTATACCCACCCTACCGCATCGATTTTTCGCTCAACTTTTTGATTATTTTGCTGATCGCTTCTTTTGCAGCGGTTTACACGCTGGTGCGTTTGGCGGTGCATACCTTGCGCGTCCCGGCTTATGTGCGCGCCTTTAAAGAAACGCGCCGAAAAGAAAAAGGGCGCCGAGCGACCGAGGATGCGTTGATTGCTTTTGCCGAAGGACGCTATGCACGTGCCGAGCGGCTCGCGCAACATGCGCTCCTGCTCAACGATGCTCCGGCGATTAATGCGCTGCTTGCGGCACGTGCAGCGCAGGAGCAGCGCGCGTTCGAACGCCGAGATGACTATCTGGTGCGCGCGGAAAAAGCCGCGCCACAACAGGCGATCGCACGACTGATGACACAAGCGGATTTGCTAATTGAATCGCGGCAAACACAAGAGGCATTGCCTGTAGTGCAAGCATTAAAAGTGCTCGCCGGAAAGCATGTGGGCGCGCTACGTTTAGAGTTGAAAGCACAGCAATTGGCCAAAAATTGGGATCAGGTTTTGCTGCTGCTGCCGCAATTGGAAAAGCGCGATGGGATTGATGCGGTTCAGGCCGAGCAATTGCGGATTAATGCCCATATCGAAAATATAAAACGAAAAGCACATCAGGCAGACGCGTTGCGGGCCTACTGGTCAAAATTATCGACACAGGAAAAAGCCGGCAGCAAAATTGCGCTGACTGCGGCACGTTATTTTTTTGCGCTGGGTGGCGTAAAAGAGGCCTGCGAAATACTAGAAGCCAGCTTGGCTAAACATTGGGATTCGGATTTAGTCGAGTTGTATGGGCAGTGTGCGGATAAGGATGTTGTCAAACAAATCGAACGTGCCGAGAATTGGTTGAAAGAACATCCGCGCGATCCGCATTTATTGTTGGCCTTAGGACGTCTATGCGCGCGGCAAGAGTTATGGGGCAAGGCGCAAAGTTACGTCGAAGCCAGCCTCTCCCTGGAGATGACGCGCGAGGCACATTTGGCCCTAGCGCAATTGCTAGAAAAAATGAACAAAACCGATGAGGCGTGTAAGCATTATCGGCAAAGTTTGGCCTTGGAATCGGCGGGCTAACGCTATACTACGATTCCGTAGTTGGGTTTCGAAACGGGTATTGCGCGTGACTGCCCTGAACAGGATTGATCTGCCTTAGGTCATCCAGGCATGGCGTAAACAACGCGAAATTCAAGGAGCTGACGCATGAAACGGCTATGGCACATGCTGCTTCCATTAATGATAAGTGCGTGCCAGACAGATACGCGGCTGCCCATCAGTTCAGCGTATTTTCAGATCCCGGTCGGTAGCCATTTGGTGCTGAATCAACCCCTAGAAATACCGCCAACCTCCGCAACCGTGCGCTTGCAGTTCGGTACGATAGTCAGCCGCTTTAAAACGCAAGATTTCGAACCCGTGTGCGTGTTCGAATCGAGAATTGTCGGGGAAGTGGCGCAGCGCATCGAGCCCGACAGATTCGAAATCATTCGCGTTCGCCGTGATGACAATACGAGTTCGGCCCAAGTTACGCCACTAGCCGGACTCATAAAAGTATCTTCAGGAGGGGATGCCGGGGGCGGTCGCCGATACTACAAAACGGAAATGTTTTTACGTTCGGCTAAACAACCGCAAATACTAGTCATGACATGCCAGCATGCGCGTGAGGCTGGTGCTACCTTGTTCGAGTTGCGGCCACTGACGATGGAAGAAATACGCCAAGCGTTGGGGGGCTATTTCACTTTGCAGTTAGCCGGGGTGGAAGGTTAACGGCACCTACTTTTTCGTGTCGCGCGCGAAAGTAAAGGCGTCAGAATAAAATTCAGCGTCTGGCAAGCCAGCGCCGACGAGTACTTTGTGCGCTTCTTCCACCATGCTCGGCGACCCACAAGCATAGACTTGCACGCCACTGATATCCGCATGATCCTGCAACACGCAATTCTGAACGTGGCCAACTCGGCCAGTCCAATGATCGTCAGCGCCAGGCTGGGATAACACCGGCACAAACTTAAAGTTGGGATGTGCTTTTTGCCACTGTAATGGCAGGTCGTACATATAGATGTCCGGCAAGTGACGTGCGCCCCAGTACAACGTCAGTGGACGCTGGGTGCCGCTGTGCAGGGCATGTTCGACAATACTTTTGATCGGCGCAAAACCGGTGCCGGTGGCGAGAAAGATAATCGGCTTGTCGCTATCTTCACGAAGAAAGAAAGTGCCGAGCGGGCCTTCAAAGCGCAGGATGGCCTTCTCCTGCATTTGCGAAAACACATATTCACTAAACGTGCCGCCCGCTACATGCCGGATGTGCAATTGCAGGGTTTCATCATCGTGTGGCGCATTGGCCAGGGAGAAGCTGCGGCGTTTACCATCCTTGAGCAGAATGTCGATGTATTGCCCGGCCATGAATTGCATGCGCTCGCTGGCCGGCAGTTTGAGAGACAGGAGTGCGACGTCGTCGGAAATTTTTTCCAATTTTTGCACACGGCAGGGAATGGTTTTGATCTGAATGTCTTTGGCTACGCCAATTTCGCGGCATTCGATGGTTAAATCCGAAAGCGGCGTGGCGCAGCAAAATAACGCCAGCCCTTGCGCTTTTTCTTCGTCGGTCAATGTGTTTGGCTGATGATCGCCATAGTTTACTTGGCCCGAAATCACCTTGCCTTTACAGGATCCGCAAGCGCCGTTGCGGCAGCCATAGGGCAAAGTAAATCCTTGCCGCAGCGCGGCTTCGAGAATGGTTTCATCCGCCTCGGGCGTAAAGGTATGACCGCTGGGCTGAATGGTGATTTGAAACGGCATGCTTATTCCTTATAATCCTAGGCCCAACTCAATATCCACCAAAACAGACGGAACGATGCGGCGATTATTAATCATTGGTTGTGGTGACGTGGCTTTGCGCGCAGTCGCACGCTTACTCCCCGCCTTTCATATTTATGCCCTGACGCATACGCCAGAGCGTGCTCAAAGCTTGCGCGCGCTGGGCATTACGCCAATTGTCGGGGATCTCGATCAACCGCAGCAACTGGTGAAACTGGCCGGACTAGCGCACTGCGTAATGCACTTCGCACCGCCGCAGAGCAGTGGTGAATTCGATCAACGTACGCACAATCTACTGGCCGCGTTGGACAAGGGCGAAATGTTACCACAGCGCTTGGTCTATATCAGCACCACGGGCGTGTATGGACATTGTGAAGGCAGTTGGGTGGACGAGACGCATCGTACGCAACCCGCCACGCCACGCGCCAAACGCCGTTTGTCGGCCGAAAGCCAACTTCGTGAGTGGGGGATTAGGCGTGGCGTGATCGTGTCGATTTTGCGGGTGCCCGGCATTTATTCCCAGAGCCGCCTACCCTTGCAGCGCTTAAAAAACGGCACGCCGACGCTGGTCGCAGCCGAGGACAGTTACACTAACCATATTCACGCCGAGGATTTAGCGCGCATGGCGGCAGCCGCGATTTATCGGGGTAAGCCTGGACGTGTGTACAACGCCGCCGATGATTCCGATATCAAAATGGGTGACTGGTTCGACCTGTTGGCCACACGCCATAATCTGCCACATCCCAAGCGCATTACGCGCGCCGAAGCACAAACGCAGATGCCGGAAAATTTGTTGTCATTCCTGAATGAGTCGAGGCGCGTATCCAACAAGCGCGTGAAGCGAGAGTTGCGGGTGAAATTGGCCTACCCGGATGTGGATTCCGGGACGCGCTAGAACTTGTGCGGCTAGTCCGGTATGGCCTTACCCGATAGTCTTTTAGGCTTTTGACAAGTGCCAGCACCAAGCTCATGCTTGCACCATTATGCGTATTCTAACCGGTTCGGCTGAAGGACAGATTGTGGATGCGGCGCGGCCGATTATCGTCACCGCTGCTGAAGTGGCGGATGCGCATCACATCGCGCCGCATCGCCACCCGCGTGGACAACTGCTGTATGCCGAGAGCGGTGTGATGCAAGTCAGCATTGGACTGACGACGTGGCGAGTAACGCCACGTTTAGGGGTTTGGGTGCCCAGCGATGTACCACACCAAGTGATGGCCGATGCCGGCATTTCCTATCGCTCCGTATTCGTAAATCCGAGTGCGACACGCGGTATGCCGTGCTATGGCATGGCGGTGGACATCCCCCCGTTGACCCGTGAACTGATCTTCGAAGCCGCAACGTTTGGCGCCGAATACGCCCCGGATAGCGCGGAGGCGAGGTTGATCACGGTACTGCAAGACCGCTTGGGTGAAATTTCTACGACGAAATTAAGCTTGCCTATGCCGCGCGACGCGCGTGCCAAACGCGTAGCGCAGTGTTTACTGGACAGCCCTGCCGATGATCGCAGTTTGACGGAATGGGGCCGAGTTGTCGGAGCCAGTAACCGGACATTAGCGCGCCTATTCACGCGTGAAACCGGGATGACTTTCGGCGCCTGGGTGCAAACGATGCGCCTATCGTTGGCGGTGGATCTGTTGCTGGGCGGAGCGTCCGTTACTCGAGTTGCCCTGGAAATGGGTTATGCCACACCGAGTGCCTTTAGCGCCATGTTTCGGCGTGCGCTAGGCACTTCGCCGCGGCGCTATTGTGCCTAAAAACTTCTCGTTTTGTCCGTTATACAACATAGGTTGACCGTCGCGCGACGGTGATCGATCTGCGTTTGCACTAATCTCTTTTCGACGCTGAAAAGCCGAAGGAGGCAAAATGTTGCAGATCAAATTCAACGCGTGCACGGGTCTATTCTTGCTGGCAACAATCAGTATGAGTACGCCCGCCAGAGCGGAAGAGGCGTTGCATACGTTTCTTAGCTTGAGCGTAGAGCAGGCAAGCAACGCGGCTTGGGCCGCGTTGCACGATTGCCGCAAGCGCGGCTATTCAGTTGCGGTGGCGGTGGTTGATCGTGGCGGCAATGTTCAGACGCTGTTGCGGGATCGTTATGCCGGCCCACACACCTTTGAAACGGCCATTCGCAAGGCATGGACGGCCAATAGTTTTCGCCAAACCACAAATGATTTGGCAGGAATGCTGCAGGAAGGCCGTATCCCACATCAAGTCCAACACAATCCCGGTGCGTTGCTGGTCGGAGGCGGTTTGTTGATCGAAGCCAAAGGCCAAATCATAGGCGGGATCGGTGTGTCGGGGGCGCCACCCGGAAAATCGGAACGCGACAGTATCGACGGCGCATGTGCACAAGCGGGCTTGACGGCTATTCAAGCGGCGCTGGAGTTTGCGGAATAGCGCCGTCAGTCAAACAAAACATCCAGGGGAACACAGTGCACAAAATTAAAGGCTGGTGGAAACGCGCAATCTTGATGGGGACGTTAGGATTGCAGGCATTCGGGGTACAAGCGGAAATCCCGCAGGGCTATGAATTTTTGCCATACGATCAAGGGGTGAAGTTGGCACGCGAAACCGGTAAGAATGTCTTCGTCTATTTTGGGCGACCAGGTTGCGGCTTTTGCGAAATGACCAATCAACAAGTCTTCGCGCGTGCAGAAATAAAACGCGCTTACAGTGCGCATTACATCCTAACCTACGTCAACTCAGAAAGCGGCAAACGCCTTACTTTGCCCAGTGGCGAACGTATTACGGAGATGCAATTAGGCGAACGTATGAATACCCGTGGCACACCGGTGTTTATTTTTCTGGAACCCGGCGGCAAACAAATCGTGAAACGTTTCGGCTCGCAAAACTTGGAGACGATGTTGTTGTTGGATCGTTTTGTGAATGACGGACACTACCGCAGCATGACTTTTTCTGAATTTGAAAAGCAGCCGTTGTGAGAGTACTAATTGTTTGCATCGGGTTGCTGGTTACGCTATCGAGCAGCGCGGCCACTTGGCTATTTACCCCGGAAATGCGAGTTTCCGACCAAGTGTCCAAGGGCGGATTTCATCATCTGGATTCTGCGGGGCGTAAAAATCTTGCGGTGGGAGCGCATCAAGTCGCTGTGATTTGGGAAGATAGGCACGCAGGATCGGAGCAAGTGTATCTCGCGTTTAAGGATTTGCAGGGCAATCAATTCTCGGCTGCGCGCAGACTAAGTACCGGATCTGCGGCTTACGAACCAGTGTTGGCGTGGTTACGTGATGATCTATTCGTGGCGGCTTGGGAGCAGGAGGGTCGTATTCTGGCACGGCTCTGTCGTGCGCGAACACTTGGTCCAGTCACGGTGCTAGGTGGATTGGATGCAGCACAAGTCTCCCTTGTAGCGGATGGGGAAAACCGGGCATTTGCCGTCTGGGCACAGCGCGATGGCCAGCAGATGCGCATAATGAGTACCCGTCTGACCGTTGACGCAAAGGGCGAGCTGAAAGCGCAAGCGCCGATTGCCGTAACGCCTGCGCCGCTCAGTGGCGATCAGGCGTATCCAGCCGCAACTATCGGTCGCGCTGGAGTGGTTGTGGCATGGGAAGATCGAAGCAATAAATCTACGATGCTGCAAACGGCTTTCAGCGCGAACCGGCAGACTTTTTCTGCGCCGACGACGCTCAACGAGATTATTCGTAAATCCGCAGTGTTTGGTGAAGCATCGACGGTGGCACGGATTACGTTGGCGCGCCTGGGTGCTGACCATCTCGCCGCCGTCTGGCTGGATAAGCGGGAATATCGTTCGGGCTACAAGGTGTTTTCTGCATTGAGTCACGACGGGGGGCGCAGTTTCGGATTAAATGAGAAGGTGCAAGATGATTTTGGCGACAGTACGCCGCAATGGCATGCCGCTGTGGCGGCGCACAAAGGGCGCTTGGTGGCGGTGTGGGACGATGCAAGAGATGATGTGCAAAAGATCTGGATGGCTTGGCGTGGAAGCAATGGATGGAGCGACAATATTGCGGTGACGCCAGATACGGGGTTAGCCGAGCACACCAGTCCGACGGTCGCGTTTGATCCAGCGGGCAATCTGCATTTGGCCTGGATAAAACGCGAAGGAGCGGATACCGAGGTGATTTACCGCATGGGGCGTTTTAAACCTTAATCCTTGGGGAGCTTGAATGGTTCTTCACGCCGACATTCGCCTTCTATGATCTCTGCATCGATGGAGGGTCGCGCGCGTGATCTGGGCCAGATGAGGAGCAACAGTGCCAAGGCATCGGATACGACGCCAGGGAATATGAATAATAGACCGGCCAACAGCATGCGGCCAGAAGCAAATATCGCCTGGAACGGGTCTTCACCCTGCTGCACTGCGCCCATCACGCGACCGAAGATAGCGAATTGTTCTTCACGGATCAGCGTGATGCCAAAGATGATCGAGCCAATCATCCAGAGCAGCAGCCACCAGCCGATTTTCTGGGCGACCAAAACCGCCACCCAGAGTTCGAGTAAGGGAAAACCGAGTAGAATTGCGAAAAACAGCCAAGGTGCCATAAGTAAATCCAGTATGGGGACGATTCTTGTTATTTCTACGCTGCCAGATCGCGAAAGCGCGGAAAAATTAGCGTATATCTTGGTAGAACAACAACTTGCCGCCTGCGTCAATATTTTGCCAGGCGTGACCTCAGTGTATCGATGGCAAGGCAAAGTGGAAAGCGCGAACGAGACAATTGTGCTGATCAAATCTACAATGGCACGTTATCCGGATTTGGAAGCAGCGATTAAAAAACAACATCCTTACGAACTTCCCGAGATCGTCGCAGTCCCATTAAGTGCCGGCTTACCCGCCTATTTGGAATGGGTTAAAACAGAAACCAGCATTTTGTCCTAGATCACAGTCGAGAAAAATAACCGGGCATACCCCGTACAACCAAGCGAAACTTAAAATGAAAAAATTCATACTAGCCATTTGCACGTTTTTATCCCTAAGCCCGATATTGTCGCATGCGGTAGAAGAGGGCGAGTTGTTAGCGCCGGAAAAAGCATTTGCCATGACGGCCAAGCCGCTCGATGCAAAAACTATCGAGGTGCGTTATCAAGTCGCGAATGGCTATTATCTCTATCACGACAAATTCAAATTTCAAGTCGAACCGGCCGATGCTGGTTTGGGCGCGGCGCAAATTCCGCCGGGTAAAGTGAAGCAAGATGAGTATTTCGGCAAAGTTGAAACGCATCGCGGTTTGTTGGTGATCAAATTACCGCTGGCACGTGCGAACGGCGCGGTGACGTTGAAGGCCATTTCCCAGGGCTGCGCCGATCTTGGTGTGTGTTATCCGCCGCTAACACAAACGGTAAAGCTGGCTTTTGCCGGAGCGGCTACCAGCGTTGCGCCAGCAGCCAGTACACCCACACTGGAGAAAATAGCCCCGCAACCTAAGGCGGGTGGTGCCTTAGCCGCGTTGAAAGATTTCGGTGTGAGCTTAGGGGGGGCAGGTGATGAGCTGTTGCCAGCAGAAGAGGCATTTAAAGTTGCGCTGAGCAGTAAAGATGCCAATACATTGTCGCTAACGATTACGCCTAGCAACAATGTGTATTTGTACCGTGACAAAATCAAAGCCACGCTGCTGGAGGGCAAGGGGGTTTCGATTGCTAGCTTGAACTTGCCGCCGGGCGAAGAAAAGAACGATCCGGCTTTCGGCAAAACGCTTCAGGTATACCACCACGCAGTGCAAGCAGAAATCAACTTAAAGCGCGAAGCAGGCGCTGCGCAAAAAATTGCATTACGCATCGACTATCAAGGCTGCAACGAAAAAGTCGGTGTGTGTTATCCACCGCAAAACAAACGCATCGAGTTGACGTTAGCGAGTGCGGCGGCAAGTGCTATTGCGACCGCCAAGCCCGATAGTGTCGTGACGAAAACGGAAGAGAAGATCAGCGAGCCAAGTGCCGCGCCAATCGCTGCTCCGGCAGTTGGTGAAGCCAAGGTGGAAACGGCGGCGGCAGCGCAAGACGAGTCTTCAAAAATCGAACAGTTGTTCAAAGGCAGCAGCTTCTGGGTCGTGATCGCTAGTTTCTTTGGTTTTGGTTTGTTGCTGGCCTTCACCCCGTGCGTCTTCCCGATGATTCCCATCCTGTCCGGCATCATTGTCGGCCAGGGCAAACAAATTACGCATATGCAGGGCTTTGTGTTGTCGCTGGCTTATGTGCTGGGCATGGCGATCACTTACTCGCTTGCGGGTGTGGCTGCCGGTTTGTCCGGCTCTTTGATTTCAGCCGCGCTACAAAATCCTTGGGTGCTGGGATCGTTCGCGTTGATTTTCGTCGCGCTGTCGTTTTCGATGTTCGGTTTTTATGAGTTACAGATGCCGAGCTTCATCCAGAGCCGCTTCACCGAAGCCAGCAATAAGATTCAAGGCGGCAATCTCTTCGGTGTGTTCATCATGGGGATGCTGTCGGCGGTGATCGTTGGCCCCTGTGTTGCGGCGCCTTTGGCCGGGGCATTGCTCTATATCGGTCAGACGAAGGATGTATTGCTGGGCGGCTCAGCGTTGTTCTCCATGGCGATGGGGATGGGCGTTCCGCTGTTGCTTGTTGGTGTGGCAGGCGGCGCGCTGCTGCCGCGCGCCGGCGGTTGGATGAGTGCGGTGAAAAGCTTTTTCGGCGTGATGTTGTTGGGTGTAGCGATTTGGCTGATTTCGCCAGTGATCTCCGCTGTTGCGCAGATGCTGCTGTGGGCGACCTTGCTCATCGTGTCCGCCGTTTATTTGCATGCACTGGATCCTTTACCAGCAGGTGCCAAGGGATTTAAGAAATTCTGGAAAGGAGTGGGTGTTGTTGCGTTAGTGCTTGGCGTTGCGCTGGCGATCGGTGCACTTTCCGGTAGCCGCGATATCTTGCAACCGCTAGCAGGCGTGCATGTCGGTGCGGTCTCCGGTGGCAGCGCTATCGCGGCACCAGCCGAGCAAGGGTTGAAGTTTGAGCGGGTAAAATCGATTGCAGAGCTGGATGCCCGTATCGCTGCCGCGAAGGGGAAATCCGTCATGCTCGATTTCTACGCGGATTGGTGTGTTTCGTGTAAGGAGATGGAACACAACACTTTCACGGATCCTAAAGTGAAGGCGCGCTTAAAAGATACGTTGTTGCTGCAAGTGGATGTCACCAATAACAGCGATGCCGACAAAGCTTTGTTGAAGCGTTTCCGCTTGTTTGGCCCGCCGGGCTTGATCTTTTTCGACCGTAATGGGGCGGAACAAAAATATCGTGTTGTGGGTTATGAACCCCCCGAAAAATTCTTGCAGTCACTTGATAGCGTGTTGAAATAATGCGGAGCTGGATGATTGCAGTAGCTGCGCTGGCCTTGGCGCTTGGGTTAGGGGTAGGGCTTTGGAAAAACACGCCTAGCCCAGCTGAGATAGGCGCCGACAAAATATATAGCGCCAGCTTTGCGGACTTAGCTGGAAAAAAACAGGCGTTGAGCAATTGGCGCGGCAAGATTTTGATTATCAATTTCTGGGCCACTTGGTGTCCGCCGTGCCGGCAAGAAATCCCAGATTTTGTTGAGGTGTATAAAAAATACCAAGACAAAGACGTGGTCATTGTCGGCATCGCGCTGGATGAGCGTGATCCGGTCGCCGCGTTTGCCCAGGAGTATGGCATCACTTATCCGATGCTGATCGGCGGTGAGGAAGGTTATGATTTTGCAGCGCAGCTCGGAAATTCAACCAGTGGTATTCCCTTCACCGTAGTTTTAGACCGCACAGGGCATGTGACTTATGTGGCGGTCGGCGCCATGCGCCGTGCCGAATTAGAAAAACAGATCGCTAAAATGCTTTAACCCTGGGGATGCCTTGACGTAGCGTTAAGGCGTTAACCTCGCCGTTTTATTTTCAATGATGATTCATTCCAGCGGTACGCCCATTGCGGGGCGTTGCCGCATCTTGCGCCTGCCGCGCCGCGCCGTGTACTATCGTTAAAAACCCCTGTAATTAAAGAGGCTAAATAAAAAGTCGGTACAAGGCATTCGTTGGCACTGCGAGTGCCGACATCATGTCGGGTATCGCGCATATAGGGAGCTTCTCTTTGCGAATCCAGCGGTTGAGCCAATGGCTGATGATCCGCCCCAGCGAGGGCAAGGCGTTGGGGTATCTTTGCCTGCTGGCCCTGGCCAACGGCCTTGGCATGGCGTTTGGCCGTGGTTCTAGTGATGCGCTTTTTTTCAAACGTTTTGGGGTGGAATATTTGCCCCATATGTTTTTCCTGACGAGCATTCTGCTGGTCTTGTTTAGTACCATTTATGTTGAGTTCACCGACCGTGTACGACCGGCTCGGATGCTGTTGGCGATGTTATTGATACTGGCGATTTTTTTATCGGCGAGTTGGGCCTTCATGGCGACCGGCCGCAACACCGCTCCCTTCGCGATTTATTTTTTGGGTGTTAGCGTTGCTTCGGAAATGTTCATTGTGCACTTTAATCTGTATATATCGCAGTTCTTTGACTTCAATCAAGCGAAACGGTTAACGCCTTTAATCGATGCCGCCGCGCGTTTGGGGCGCGTGCTGGGGGGCTTGCTATTGGTGTTGGTTGCGAAAAAATTGCCGACGGAAGCGAGCGCGCTGCTTTGGGTTGGCGTGATTGTTTGCAGTATGTCCATGATTGGTTTGTACCACCGGGGGGAGCGTCGCCGCCCGCAGTTACCGATGATACGCAAGCGCATACCGTTCTCCGATGTGCGCGAAGGGCTACGTTTTGCACGCCATTCCCCCTTGCTGCAGCTAACCGGGGCTGGGGTGTTTTTGCTGATTATTCTGATCTCAATCCAAGATTACGTGGCTAGCACAATCATCACGCACCACTATACGAATGACCAAGAGCTTGCGGCTTTTTTTGGATGGTTTTTTGCGTTCACCAATGCCCTGGTGTTATTGCTGCAAATTGGGATGACTAGCCGGTTGTTGCGACGCTTTGGCTTGAAGGTCGTTAACTTAATTTTCCCCTGCAGCACTGCGTTATCGTTCGGTTTGCTCAGCATTAGTGCGAGTTTTATACCGGCGCTGATCGGACGGTTTAATTACATGGGGATGATGCCGGCGTTTCGCGCATCCGTGTTCAATCTGTTTTACAGCGCATTGCCGAGTTATATACAAGGACGTGCCCGGGCTATGGTCATCGGATTGATATTGCCGCTGGGTTTAGGTAGCGCGGGTTTGTTGTTATTGTGGGTGCCGAAAGACATGGTGGGGCAGCCCTTGGCTTTTGCGGGATTGTTGCTGTCTCTACTTTACCTCTATGTGAAGATTCGTAAAAATCAAGCCTATAGTGAGACCTTGCTGTCATTGATTCAGCGCCAAGTATTTTCAGATAAACAGCCGGCAGTTGAGGGTGTTGGTCGTTTTAGCGCGGAAGTTGCGCAACGTATCGCCGATTTGGTTTTGAACTCAAGTAATGTCGAGGCGGCGCGTGCCTATGCCAGTTTGCTGATCGAGCATGCGCCGGAAGTTGCTGCGGCACTATTACAACAACGACTCAATCAACTTTCGCCCACAATCATCGAGTACCTGATGCAGCAGCTGGCCGCTAGCGCGCTACCGCAATGGCGAGAAGCTGTGCATGCGGCGCTGCAACATCAAAATGCACGTGTACGCATTGCTGCTGCTGCGCTGGTCGAGGCGCAAGGGGAAGAAACCTTGTTGCCGCCACTGCTGCAAAATTGGTTGCAAGAAAATAACCCCCGGCTACAAGCGCAGGCAGCGCGCATCATGCTCAAACACGCCAATTTACGCGCAGCGGACGCAGCCGAAACCGCGCTTGTTTGCTTGTTGCAAGGCGAGCCGGGTGCTCAAATTTGCGCGTTGAATGCGGTCGCGGAGTTGGGCGACCCAGCGCGGCATAAACAAGCCAGCACTTTACTGAATGCAACCGCGAACCGAGTGCGAGCAGCGGCAGTGCGTTGCTGTGCTGCGATCAGCGATAATGAAGCGGAACGCTTCGACATTTTGTGCAGTGCAGTCAAAGACGAAAATGCGGCGGTTCGAATTGCGGCGGCGCAAACACTCGGTCGAATGACAGATACGGAAACACGGCTGGCTTTGTTGCAAGCGTTATTGTGCGACGCTGAGTTTGCGGTGCGCCGCGCCGCTCAACTGGCCGCGCCCAACTGCATGCCGCAAACGGCCGCAGCGTATGCTAGCGCCCTGACGACTTACTACGATCAGTTTTTCTTGCAAACGTTACTTTGCAAGTATCTCGCGCAGTCTGGGTTGAGTGAAAAAAGCGAATTGTTGGATGGTGTAGCGCAAACTCATTTGAGCGCTGCTTACGACAAGAAAGCCCTGATGCAGCAGTTGCAAAACGATCATGACACGGGAAAACAGTTTTTGTGTTTGGTGCTCGCGGAAGATAGCCAACAACATATCGATCTGGTGTTAGAAATTCTCAGTTTGAGCGACACCAGTGGTGTTATGGCCAGCGTTCAGGCTGCGCTACATAGTGAGAATCGGCGGTTGCGCGCACAGGCACTCGAATCGCTGCGCAATGTGGCCAGCTCAAAATTTCTCCTGGATCTGTGCGCTTTCATTGAATCGGAAATAGATGATGAGGCTTTGCCGCAGCGCTGGCCACAATTGCCGATTTCCGGCCCAGAGGCTCTACAATGGTGTGCGCGTCACGGTAGTGCTTGGTTGCGCCAGTGTGCGATGGCATTGCTGAGCAAAATTCCTGTAAACGCTGAACGCAAGAAATCCTAAACATGGAAGCCTTATTCGAACGAATCTTGTTGCTGAAGCGCGTACCATTTTTCGAAATGCTGCGCACGGAACAGCTAAGCCAAGTCGCATTGTTGTTGGATGAGATTGGTTGGGTCGCTGGCGAAGTCGTGTTTTTCAAGGGCGATATGGGTGACGATATGTATATCATTACGCGTGGTCGGATCGGTATTTCATTGCTGGACGATGTTTCGATTAAGACATTTGTGGCGGAGCTCGGTCCAGGTGAGTGTTTTGGCGAGATGGGACTTTTGGATGATTTGCCGCGTTCCGCGACAGCGCATGTGATGGCCGATGGCGAAGCGTTTGTTTTATCTAAAGACAAACTGCATGGGTTATTACTGTCTTATCCAGAACTGGGTATCGGTATGTTGCGCGCCATGAGTCGACGCTTGCGCCAAGTTAATGACACCTTGACGGCGCAACCGCCAACCCTTCAGAAGCCCGTAAAATAGCCGATTCTTAAAGAGGTATTCCGGCAAGATGCCAAGTTTATGCCTGGGCCTTTTTTGAATGATGGGAGTTCTTTTTGTCGTCGTTGCTGCTGCGTAAGCCGCTTGTTTGGTTGATCTTGCTTGTTGGCACGGCACTCGCATTGGAATCAGACTTTGCGCCGCAGATGATTGCTTGGGCCAAGGCGAACTATGGCGCGGCGGCGGCAGAGCGTGTGCAGCGTTGGCAAGACTTAAGCAAGTCTGGCGCAGGATTGTCTGAACTCGACAAGCTGCACAAGGTGAATAATTTTTTCAATCAAATACCCAGCGTCACCGATCTACAGCATTGGCACAAGCAAGATTATTGGGCCACGCCGCTGGAAATGCTTGCTAGCAATGGAGCCGATTGCGAGGACTTCGCGATCGCAAAGTATTTTACCTTGCGTGAGTTGGGTGTGCCGGATGAGCGTTTGAAGATCACTTATGTTAAAGCGCAGCTGGCCCCGCGTGGGCAAAGCGTCGCGCATATGGTGCTCACCTATTATCCGGCCCCCGATGCGGAGCCTTTGGTATTGGATAACTTGAACGGCGCAATCAAGTCGGCGCATGATCGCCTCGATCTAACGCCGTTATATAGCTTTAATGCGCGTGGCCTGTGGGCCGCCAAAGAGCGCACGTTGGGTAAATGGCTCGGTCCGTCGGATGACATCAATTTGTGGAAAGACTTGATGAAGCGTATGGAACAACTACCGGGACAACGATGAAAAACGAATTCGTGGAGATGAAATAATGATGACGCTCGCCCGACAAATTATCCTGGTGATCTCGCTGGTGTTCTTACTGGTGCTGGTCGGCGTATTTGTTCACGGAGTGCTGAACACCCGTGCATTTTTGACGCAGCAACTGGGTTCGCACGCGCAAGATACTGCAACTTCACTTGCGTTGTCGTTAGGCCCGGTTTTGCAAAAACAAGATTTGACTTCGGCGCAATCGCTCATCGATGCGATAGTTGATCGTGGCTATTATCAGCGCATTGAGTATGTGAATTTAAGCGGCCATTCGATTTTGAAACGCGAATTTCCCGTGGTGGTGGAAGGAGTGCCGACGTGGTTTACGCGCTGGATAAAATTAGAGGCACCGCAACGGGATGCGTTGATCATGGCTGGATGGCAGCAGCAAGGAAACTTGCAAGTGGTGAGCCATGTTGGTTATGCCTATCGCGAGTTGTGGGAATCTGCGGCGTCTACGGCAGCTTGGCTAGGTGGTGGTTGGTTAGCCGCAGTCGCGTGCATTGCCTTGCTGCTGCGTTTTGTGCTCGCCCCGTTACTGGCGGTTGAACGCCAAGCCGAGGCAGTGGGTCGCGGACAGTTCATGCGCCTGTCGCAGATTCCGCGCACGCGGGAATTAGGTCGCGTGGTCAAAGCCATGAATAGCATGGTGGCGCAGGTAGAGCGCATTATTAATGAGAAAATTGCAACGCTGGCGCGTGTCGAGCAAGCAGCGATTTTTGACCCCGGGACCGGCGTGCCAAATCGCCAGCAAATGGAGGCCCGCTTAAGCGAGTTGCTGAGCACGCCACAACATCCAGAGGGACTGTTTGCGGTGATTCAACTGACCGAGTTGGAGGCTTATAACAACGCGCAGGGATACCAAGCCGGCAATCAAGTGCTGCAAGACTTGGCGCAGTGTTTGCGTGTGTTCTGTGCACTGGAATTCAACGAGTCTGCGATTGCGCGTTTTGCGGGAGCAGAGTTTGCCGTGTTGGCGAGCGGGGTTGGTGGCGACGAAATTTCCGGTGTCATGGAGCGTTTGTTGGCGGCACTTCCGGCGCAGCCTGCGGCAATTCATATCGGTGTCACGGATCTCAATCGGGATGACCGTGCGGCATTATTTGGCGCGGCCGATCTTGCAACCCGCATCGCGCAAACCAAGGCGCAGCGTGCTTGGCATCAATCCGACCCCAGCCATCTGAATGACGACATGCCACAAGGCGCGCATGCTTGGCGTGGCGTGTTGTTACAGGCGTTGGAACAAGATTGCTTGACGCTGAATAGTTCGGCCGTAGTCGATAGCCGCAACGGCCAACTGTTGCATCAAGAACTGCTGGCTCAATTATTATTGCCGGGGCGACCAGCGATTGCGGCTGGCGTCTTTATGCCAATGGTGGAGCGTTTGCGTTTAGCTCCGCAAGTAGATCGTGTCTTGGTGGAGCAAGCGCTGCAATGGCTGGGAGGTGCAGATCAAACCACCTGCTATGCCATTAATCTCACGCCGCAATCATTACACGACACGGTTTTTACGCAATGGCTGGTGCAGCACTTACATTCCCTGGGGGTGAGTGCGCAACGCTTGACGCTGGAAATACCCGCAGTTGTATTGCATCAAGTGGAAGTGCTGCGTGCATTTGTGCAGCGCATCGAACCCACCGGCGTTGGTTTTGCGATCGACCGCGTCAGCGCACCAGTGCCGCAACCAGCAGCTTGGCCGGGATTGCCCTTGGCGTATATTAAATTAGACGCCGCTTACGTGATGAGCTTAGAAGGGCAAGTGAATATTCATGTGCATTTGGATGCTTTGCGCGATTTCACGCAAAAACTGGGTGTCCCGCTGATGGCGACTGGAATTGCCAATCAAAACCTGCGCAAGTTGGTTACTAAAGCTGGATTGGATGGCTTACAGGGATCCGTGATTGACGATGAGCAAGCTGCGCACTAGGTTCAGCGGCTAAGGTGGACAAGGCCTAGATCAAATGTGAAACGCAGGCTGCGTAAAAAGTTTCTCGCCGCAGGGAGTATGGGCGCGTTAGATACGATCAAAACTCCAAGACGTGATTATTGGGCATGGCGATCGGCACTTCGCCTTCAACCAAGTGCCCGATTTCGCGCATGATCGCCACTTCATCGCCGGGTTTGAGGTGTGTGACAAATACATCTGCCGGGCGCGTCAGTTTGGTCAGGCCCTCAGCCAAGAGGCTGGGATACATGTGCTTGGATAAGATGGCGATTTCTTTTTCTTTTTCTTGAAAAGCGGTTTCGATCAAAAGAAAGCGCAGATTTTTGATGCTATTGAGGTAGGCCCAAAATGCATCGAAGGAAGTGGTGTCGCCACTGAAAACCAAGCTGCCTTTGCCGCTATCCAGGTGATAACCGACGGCAGGCACGACGTGATCGGCATGAATAGCGGTGATGGAGCGGCCGTCGAGCATGACCGGCACCCCTTCGGAAATCGATTGGTAGCGCATGAAGGGTTTGTGCGCGTCGGGAATCTGCGTGAAATCGGGCCAAATCGCCCAATTGAAGACATGTCCTTTCAGCGTAGCAATGACCGCTTCCGTCGAATAAATGGTCAGCGGTCGATCCCGTTGGCGCGCTACGCTGTCAACCATAATGGGCAAACAGGCGATGTGATCCAGGTGGGCATGCGTGATGAACACGTGATCGATGTTTTGCAATTCTTCTAAGCTGAGTTCGCCCAGGCCAGTGCCGGCGTCGATCAAAATATCGTCGTCGATCAAAAAAGAGGTGGTGCGTAATTCGCCGCCGATGCCGCCCGCGCAGCCGAGTGATCTAAGTCTCATCCATCGCTCTCCTTGGTTCTTACTTTGTCGTTTTCGTGCACACACCATCCCAGTCGGAATCGGGTGGATCGACGATATAAGCTTCGATGCGCTGCCGGTACAGTGCGTACAATTTTGATTCGGGGGACTTGGCTTCCAACTGCGCCAGCACCGCTAATCCTTGCGCCCATTCCCGCGCGAGATAATGCGACAACACTTCATGGAATTGGGCAACATCGTCTTTTATTTGTTGATCTACGCGATTCAGCCGACCCATCGGTTCGTAGATGGAGACGGGCTCGTCTTTGCCCTTGACGCGGACACGATCCAGTTGTCGGAACAGCATGTTGGTCGCTTTTTGCATGGTGGTTTCGCCGACCATGATATCCACGCCATATTCTTTGGTGAGGCTTTCCAAGCGTGAGCCGAGATTTACCGCATCGCCCAAGACCGTATACGCGCGACGAAACTCGGATCCCATGTTGCCGACGCTCATGGGGCCGGTATTCAGGCCTACGCCGATGCGCAATTCCGGCCAACCTTTGGCACGAAATTCCGGCCCTAATTTTTTTAACAAGCTCATCATTTCCATCGCAGCCGCCAATGCGTTGTCTACGTGGTTCTTGTCATGCAAGGGCGCACCCCAAAAAGCCATGATGGCGTCGCCCATGTATTTGTCGATGGTGCCGCGATGTTTGTGAATGGCGCGCGTCATCGGCGTCAGGTATTCGTTCATCAGTTGTGATAGCGCTTGCGGATCGAGTCCCTCGGAGATCGTGGTGAAGCTGCGCACATCGGAAAACAGCACCGTCAATTCGCGGCTTTCGCCTTCCATTTTGATGCTTTCCGGATCCTCGCTCATTTCATCTACTAATTCTGGCGGAATGTACTGGCCAAAAAGCCCCGTGATTTGTTTCTTTGCACGACGTTCAATGAAGAAACCGTAAGTCATGTTGATGCCGAAAATAAATACCACCAGCAGCATCGGTGAAGCCAATGGCCATACGATGCGTTGCGACCAAACGTATAAATTCAGTCCCAACACCAGTGCTAAAGCTGAAACCACAACCACCAAGCTTAATAACGGATTAAGGCGTGGCAGCAGAAAACTCAGCACCAGCCCAACCAGTAACAACATCAATGCTTCAATCGCCACTGCATACGGTGGCGATTGCTTGAAGGTGCCATCCAGCATGCCCGCTATTAAATTGGCATGCATCTCAACCCCCGGATACACCGTTGCCACTGGCGTTGAGCGCAAATCGTAGAGGCCTGCTGCAGTGGTCCCTACCAGCACGATGGCGCCGCGCAGCGAATCGACGGGCAAGCGCCCATGCAATACATCTGTAGCGGATACGTATTTATAGCTGAGTTGCGGGCCGCGAAACGGCGTTAAGGCGGCCACATTTTCGCCCACGGGAATTTCGATCTTTCCGATGCGCAAGTTTTCGATCGCGTCATAGCCGGCTGCGTTGTCGGCAGAGGGTAGAACGGGGATGAGCGGAGGAGAACCTTTTAGTAGGCGCACCATGGCAAGCGAAAGGGATTCGTAATAATCTTCACCATAGCGGATTAACATCGGTGTGCGTCGATAGACGCCATCGGTATCCGGCACTGAGTTGAAGTGTCCGCCGGCCGCGGCGCGCGACTGCAGCTTGGGCAAGTTGCCGGTAAACTTGGTACTTACCATGACGCCGAAATTACGTCCCGCCAATGCTATGCCAGGCAATGCGGGGGTGGGCAAAACGCCAGCACCGCGTACCTCATCATTAACCCGTGTGCCAGTGAAACTGAAATTGGTGCTTAAGACGACTGGGTGTTTGGCGATAGACGCCGCGAATAATGCATCGTGATCCAAACTCGGTGCCAATTTATCGACTTCCGATTTGAAAGCCGGGATGTCGCGTAGCTTCCCTTTTTCCAAGGCCCTAAGACTTTCTAGCCCTGAACTGACATCAGGCTCGGCGAATAAGATATCGAAACCCAGTACCGCAATTTGGTGACGATCAAAGAGAACGTCGACCAAATGCGCCATCTGGTCGCGCCCCCAAGGCCAGCGACCGACTTCGGCGAGACTTTTCTCATCTAAATCGACAACCACGATGCGCTGATCCTGCCCGCCCGGCATCGTTAAACGTACACGGGCGTCGTAGCTGATCAGCTCCAAACGTTCGATCAGGCCGATGTCAATTTTGTGCATGGCGTTGGCCAATAACAATCCGGTCGCCATTAAGCCAAGTAGGATACGAACAAAGAATTTAGGGAGTCGAAAGCGCACGTTGATGACCGTAGTTATATTTTTAATGAGGCGCATACTTAGTGCGCCCGTATTGAAGCAATTGCACCATAAGCGAACATAATGCACAACCGCTTTAACCTGGAGATAACTACATAAATTTGACGCGTAGGATCCAACGAGAACTTCGCTCGGCGGCAATTAGGCTGAATTGAGTGCGTCGCGTGCGTGGTATATTCTTGCTATTAATAAAGCAGCGTGTCGGTATTTTTTACACTTGCGTATCAGCGATTATATTTTCACCATACAATACAAGTAGTTGTGTTTCGGAATGGAACTTGCTTCCAAGCGTTGGATGCTTAAGGACAACAAAATGAAAATGGATCGTCAGAAAACTAATGCCATGGGGATGATCGGCGTATCTACTAAAACCGTGAATCAATGGATCGTATGCGTGGTTCTGCTGGCTTGTAGCGGATTGGCGCCAGCGCAAAACGACGCTTCGCCGCGATTTGAAGTTAAGCGCTTTGATGTCAGTGGTAATACCCTGCTCGAACCCGATCAAATTGATGCAACATTGCGCCCCTATACGGGCCATGGCAAATCTTTTGCCGATATCGAAGCGGCACGTCAAGCCTTGCTGATCGCTTATCAAAGCGTCGGCTTTGGCGCAGTTCAAATCGTCGTGCCCGAACAGCAAGTCAGCGCAGGTGTCGTGAAGCTCGTTATCCTGCAAGCCAAAGTCAAGGCAGTCAAAGTAAGTGGCAATAAGTTTTTTAGCAGTGACAATATTCGCCGCAGCCTACCGCGTTTGCGCGATGGTGAAACACCGAATACTCGGGATGTGGCGCAGGATTTGCGCGTGGCTAACGAAAGTCCGGCAAAGCAAGTGACGGTTTTTTTTAAAACCGGGGAACGGGCGGGTGAGGTAGAGGCTACCGCCCAAGTAAGTGATAACAACCCGGCCAAGCTATTTGTTTCGTTAGACAATACCGGGAATGGTGATACGGGTTATCAGCGGCTAGGTGTCGGTTTTCAGTACGCTAATTTGTGGGATAAAGACCATGTGATTACGCTGCAGTACACCACTTCGCCCGATCATCTGAGCGACGTGAGCATCTACGGCGCGGGTTACCATTTTCCACTGTATGGATACAAGAGCTCACTCGATATCTATGGTGGTTATTCGGATGTGAACTCGGGTACCGTGCAAGGCTTGTTTAATGTTAGCGGCAAAGGCACCGTGGCGGGGACGCGCTTAAATTACTACTTCGATAAAATTGGTGATTTCGAGCAGAAGGCCGGTCTCGGTCTGGATTATCGTGCCTATGTGAGCAATATCGATGCTGCCGGTGTCCAGTTCGGTTCGGACGTGACGGCACATCCCGTCAGTCTTAGCTATAGCGGCCAATTACGCTTGGAAAATTCCGGTCTAGTCGGCTTCTTTGCTAGCGTCAGTAAAAACATT
This sequence comes from Betaproteobacteria bacterium, assembly GCA_024641855.1. Taxonomy (GTDB): domain Bacteria; phylum Pseudomonadota; class Gammaproteobacteria; order Burkholderiales; family Thiobacteraceae; genus RBG-16-58-11. The sequence continues at coordinate 76,391 of JAHECG010000003.1, forward strand.
TCAGGTGGCAACGATGGCGACCAAGCTGCGTTTACCCGATCGCGCCAGCCCGCTAAGGCAAGCTATTCTATTTATCGTTTTGGCGCCAACGTCAACTATCCATTCGTGAATGGCTGGGAGGTGCAAGCGCTGGTCGATGGCCAATACACAGCGGATGCGCTTATCGCTGGCGAGCAATATGGTTTGGGTGGATTGAACTCGGTACGCGGTTTCAAAGAGCGCGAGATCAGCAATGATTATGGCTATCGTGCGACCGCCGAATTGTATACCCCCAGTTTCGCTAACGCGCTCAAGCTCGACAATAGCCGTCTGCGCGCTTTGGTGTTTTATGATGTGGGCTACGTCAAACGCAATAAACCTTCACCGAGCGAAATTAACGCCATCGGTATTGCCAGCATTGGTGCCGGCTTACGCTACAGCTGGGGTAAGAATTTTAATGCCCGCTTTGATTATGCTTATGTTGTGGATGGCGCGCCTACGCGTGCTGAGGGTCAGCAGCGCGCACACATAAGTCTGGTCTACGTTTTTTAGCGCCCCATTGCGAAGGGGCGAGAGGCAAGCCTCGCACGTATCTTCAGGAGTTGAAGGCCAGTCATGCACCCAGATCTGCTACCCACGTTAGCCGCAGTACCATTATTTTCCAATATTCCCGAGCAGGAGCTGGTTAAGCTGGCCGCGTTGGCGCGCCAGGAAGACTACCTCAAGAATGCTGAAATCATGGCTGAAGGAGATCGCAGCAGCGGCCTCTACATTCTTCTGAGTGGCAAGGTTAAAGTCGTATTGCGTAGCGAAGAAGGTAAGGAAATCATTTTGGCCATTTTGAATCCGACCGAGTTTTTTGGGGAAATGGCTTTGCTAGATGAAGCACCCCGTTCGGCCGATATCGTTGCGATGGCCGCTACTTCGGTACTCGTTATCGCCAAACAAGAATTCAAGTCTTGGTTACAGCGTCAGCCGGACATGGCCTTGGTCATCATTAAAACGCTCGCACAACGGCTACGCGAAGCGGATCAAAAAATTGGCGATTTGGCGTTAATGGATGTCTATGGCCGTGTTGCCCGCGCGCTTAAAGGCTTGGCTAAGCCGGACGAGCAAGGCCGCATGGTGGTGCGTGAAAATCTTTCGCAACAGAGCTTGGCGGATATTGTTGGTGCCTCGCGCGAGATGGTTAGCCGTACCTTGAAAGACCTTTCGCAGGTCGGCCATATCTGGTTCGATGGCAAAGACATTATCATCAATGATCGCGCTGAACGGATTTAATAGATGCGTTTTTGGCAATTAAGGCGCGGCTGTGAACTAGTTCACAGATTATAAATCCAGTCATTGTCATAGTAGTTCCTCATAGTCGTTTAAGTGCTTGGTCGGTACTAACGCGCAAACGGCAAATTGATGAGGAACGCAAATGCAAAATTTTTCGAACGATGCTTATGCCTTATTGCGCACAGGCCAATTCCAACCATATGCACAGCTTAATGGCGCTATTCAAGCGCAGCTCAGCGATGGTGTGCGTTTTGTACCGCTACGCCAAGGCGAACGCCTAACGACGTTAGCCGGCACACAGATTAGTGTGTTAAACGGCAAAGCTCGACTTTCTTCAACCGGCCGCACCTTAACCGACAGCGCAACTCGCGCCCAACCTTACCTGGTTTGTGCGCGCGGCGATATTCTGCAGGCGCTGGAGGATGTCGTGCTGGTCCTCGCGGATCGTGATTTCCTTGACCTCATCACTGCTTGGCATACGCTATTGAGCCATGCGCAAGCGACCGGTGGAATTGTCGCGGAACGTTTGGCGCAAATGCCGCGCGCAGTCCCGTTTCGGCGTTTGCCGTTGGAGTGCGTTGAAGTCGCTGTGATGCGTATGAGCAAGCGCCAGGTGGTGGCTGGCGACGAGATTGTGCGTCAAGGAATGCCGGGCGATACTTTTTTCACGCTCACGGCGGGGCGCGCTGAAGTGTGGCGGCACCCCTTTAATAACAATGCCGCAGCTAAAGTGGCAGATCTTCAGCCGGGCGACACGTTCGGGGAAGAAGCTTTAGTCGGCGGCAGCGCGTACAGCGCTACCGTGCGCATGGTGTGTGCTGGCGAACTGCTGGCGTTGCCGCGCGCAGAATATTTAGAGTTGCTCGCTAAACCACCAATTCAAGAAGTGGCGCCGTCTGCGGCCAAAAATTTGCTCGATGCCGGATGGTCTGCGCTGGATGTGCGCTATGCCGAGGAGTACGAAGAAGGCCATGTTGCCGCAGCCCAGTCGCTGCCGTTGCAAGTCGTGCGCAGCCAAGCCGAAAATGGCTTATCCCGCGCCGCGCGATATGTGGTCATGTGTGGCAGCGGCAAACGCAGCGCCGTGGCGGCGCTGATGTTGGCTAAGCGTGGCTATCAGGTGGTTAGTTTGAAAAGTGGCCTACGCGATTCAAATTTTGATCTGGGTACAACGGGTCAAATATCACAACAGGGGAAAGCCGTCGCTTAACCGGTGCGTAAATGTCGGTAAATTTTACAACCCAAGTTAATGCTTGATGCATAATCCCCATTAAAATAACATACTAAGATTGCGGTACGTTTATTGCTTTCAATAAAAGAAATTATTTATTGTGCTTAATAACTTAGCTGTTTCAAGCTACAGTACAAAGCTACACGCATGGTCGCGCCTAAATTTTCAACGGCGCTGAAGGGCTGCCATCAAACATTGCAAAACTGGCGGCAATACCATACCGAAAAGGAAAAAGCATGAATCAGGGGCTCTTCAAACTCATATTTAACCGCTGCACCGGCATGCTCACTCCGACCTGGGAAGGCGCTTCGGCACAGGGCAAGCAATCTTCCACAGCCGGTGCTTGTGCACTGACCCTGGCCTTGTTGTTCTTTGCTCATCCTGTCCTTGCCAATCCAACGGGCGGCAGCGTGACCAACGGCAGCGCTAGCTTTGCCACGAGTGGCAATACTCTCACAATCACTAATAGTCCTAATGCCATCATTAATTGGCAGGGTTTCTCGATCAACAAAGACGAGATCACCCGCTTCATTCAACAGAATGGCGCCAGCGCCGTCTTGAACCGCGTCACTGGTCAAGACCCATCACAGATACTGGGCACCCTGCAATCCAATGGCCGCGTGTTCATCATCAACCCCAACGGCATCGTATTTGGCAAAGGATCCGTGGTTGATGTGGCTGGCTTAGTCGCCTCCACGCTTAAGATGAGCGATGCCGATTTTCTGAGCGGCAAGTATAAGTTTGGCGACGGTACAGTAACCGGCGCCATCAAGAACGAAGGCACCATCAACAGCGCCGTGGGTGGCCAGGTCTACCTGATCGCGCCTGACATTGAAAACAACGGCATCATCACCAGCCCCAAGGGGGAGATCGTGTTGGCAGCCGGTCACAGCGTGTCGCTAGTCGACCCGAAGAATCCGGAGATCGTGGTTAGTCTCACCGCACCGGCCACCAAAGCAGTAAACGTTGGCCAGTTAATTAGCGAAGGCGGCAGCGTTGGTATTTATGCCGGGCTGATCCAGCAATCCGGCATGGTTAGCGCCAATAGCGCCAGCGTGGATGAGAGTGGACGGGTTTATTTAAAGGGTACGCAGTCCGTAAAGTTGGCAGCAAATAGCGTGACCAGTGCGACCAATAGCGCTGGCAAGGGCGGCACGGTTGTCGTTACCGCACCTGAAGTCAAAGTAGAAACCAATGCCAGCGTCGATTCCTCCGGCCAAACCGGCGGTGGCACGGTGCTGATTGGCGGCGATGCGCATGGTGCAAATCCCGAAATCGGCAACGCGCTAAACACGACAGTTGCAGCCGGCGCCATACTTAAGGCCGATGCCATCGGCAACGGTAATGGCGGCAAGGTGGTGGTGTGGGCGGATAAATCAACACACTTCGTCGGCCACGCTTCGGCGCGCGGCGGCGAGCAGGGCGGCAATGGCGGTTTTGTCGAGGTTTCGGGCAAAGGCTATTTGGACTTTAAAGGAACAGTCGATACGCGTGCACCTTTTGGGAAACGCGGCACCCTATTGCTTGATCCACTCAATATTACGATTGGCGCAACGGCCGATATCAATGGCGACGCAACCACCGGTGACGACATCTCTGCGGCGACTGATCTCGACGCTACGACTAAATTTCCAGGTGCGGATAGTTTTATTACCGCATCGGCTGTGAATGCTTTACTCGGTACGACCGATGTCGCGCTCGCGGCCAGCAACGACATCAACGTCAATAGCGGTTTGAGTTGGAGTGCTAACGAACTTAGCTTGAGCGCCGGTCGCGATATCAATATCAATGCCGTATTAACGGCGAGTGGCACAGCGTCGCTGACGATGGACGCAGGTTCGGTTGTGTTCGGCGGCGCGGTACACGTCGGTCTCAACTCGGATGGCTCGTTCAAGGGGCGGGTGGATTTTAGCAGCACGGGCCCTTTGACCATCAATGGCTCCGAATATGTGGTGCTGAACACCTTAGATGAAGTGCAGGCCATCAATAGCAATCTGACCAATTTTTATGCGCTGGGCAGCAGTATCGATGCTTCTGGCAAAGATTTTACGCCGATTGGATCCGACGTCGCGAGGTTCAGCGGCACATTTGATGGCTTGGGTCACACCATCAGCAATCTGAGTATTAATGATCCCATGAGAACCCGCGATGTTGGCTTGTTTGGCTATATTGATGGCGGTGGCGAATCTATCCCAGGGTATGTTCAAAACATTGGTTTGCTGAATGCCCGCATAGCCGGGAGCTATAACTTGGGCGTTTTGGCCGGTCAAAATTATGGATTCATCAGCAACAGCTTTGCGACGGGTACGGTCACCGTGATGACAGACCCCTTAGGCGGATTTATGGGCACTGCTGGTGGTTTGGTAGGTTATAACGCGGGGCAAGTTAATAATAGCTATGCCAACGTTGCGGTAACCGGCGTTGCATATTCACAAAACCTAGGTGGTTTAATTGGCGAAAACAGCGGCACGATCAGCAACAGTCACGCCGCTGGGTTGGTCAGCGGGGGAGACTCTGCGCATGAAATCGGCGGCTTAGTTGGATATAACGCTGGCACTGTTAGTTTTAGCAATGCTAGCGGAGCGGTAAAGTCTGGCAATTGCACGGACGTTGAAAGCTGTTACACGCGGAACGCGTTTGGAAATTTCGTAGGTCGTGTTGGCGGTTTGGTGGGGTTGAATGATGGATCGATAGATCAAAGCTCCGCTACGGGTAAAGTGACTGCTGGCAGCATGGTGGCGGGCGTCGGCGGATTGGTTGGTGAAAATCAATTTGGTTCCATCAGCAACTCCAGTGCAACCGGCAATGTAGTGAGCGATGTCGGCTCCAGCTTTGTTGGTGGGTTGGTCGGATTTAACAGCGGCGACATTAGCAATAGCCACTACACCACCGGTGCGGTGACGGTTAAGTCTTCGGCTGATTTTTCTTCCTATAGCATCAGTGCCCTGGTTGGCGGCAACGATTATGGGGGGGCGATCAGCGATAGTTACACCACGGGTACGGTCACGGTAGATGGTACGGATGCTTATGCTGTCGGTGGTCTGGTTGGTTATAACAATGCTACGATCAGTACTACCCCGGGAACTGGCAACACTTATGCTACCGGTGCGGTCAACGGTGGCGCGAATGCAGTCGCTGTTGGCGGTTTGGTTGGAGACAATAGTGGAACCATTGATGAAAGCTACGCTACCGGCGCGGTGAGTGCCGGCATTGGCTCGCAGTGGATGGGTGGTTTGGTCGGCATCAGCACGAGGTCGATTAATGCGAGCTATGCGACCGGAACCGTGGACAGTGGGATGGATACCAACAGTATTGGCGGTCTGGTCGGTTACTTGTCCGGTACGGTCACTGACAGCTTCGCTACGGGCACGGTACGCGCCGGAAGTGCATATAACGTTGGCGGCTTGGTGGGCGTCTTTTTTGGCGGCACGATCAGCAACAGCTACGCTACGGGCGCAGTCAGTGCGGGGGACGGCGCAAGCAGGATCGGCGGCTTGGTCGGATACAACGGCGCTACGATTAATGGCAGTTACGCAACAGGTGCGGTCAGCGGCGGAGCAGGCGCAATAAATCTTGGCGGTTTGGTGGGCGAAAATCCGGGCTCGATTAACGACAGCTTTGCCACGGGTAGCGT
>JAHECG010000003.1:82615-104959 GCA_024641855.1 Betaproteobacteria bacterium
CGGCACCATCGGCAACTATTCACCAGCGGTGCAACAAACTGAAATCTTGGTCGGCGGTGTTAGTACTAGTTTGAGTAGTGTTGGCGCGAATGGCTTCTACTACGACTTCTTGGGGCCAAACGAGGTCAGCACAGGGCAGTCATATCAAATCAACTTGGTTAAGGGTGCGCAGGTTGTTGCTTCTTATTTTGATGATGCCTCATTCCAAAATAGTTTTCGCGATTTCAATATTGGGGAGCTGACCAACAACAGCAACAAGTTGAATCTCGCTAACACCACAATCAGTTTGAATCTGCGCAATAACGGCACTATTAACCTGGATGGCGGAACCATCTTCACTGGATTCGTTACCAACAATGGCACCATTAACGCCAATAACGGCAGCACGGAATTTCGCGGTGGCGGCGATTTTAATAATGTGACCGAAATCAACAATGGCGCGACCGTTAATCTGACGGCCGGTACCTACTCCATCAATAATCCGGAAGTGTTTTCAGTAAACGGTGTGCTCAATAATATGGCGACCGTCAATCTGTCCAGCAGTATCAGCGGCAACGGTATGATCAACAACAATGCCCCGGGTGTAATTAATGCCGGAAGGACAGGAGGTTTGGACTCAATTAATCCGCTGTTTATGAATTCCGGTACCTTAAATATTGTTGGTACTAGATATACGCTGAATTTGAATAATAGTGCCAGCAATGAAGGAACGGTCAATGTGTTCGAGACCAATTTCTTGAGCGTTGCGTCCGGATATACCAATAATGGCATTCTGAAGGGTAAGGGCACGATTAGTCTTCGTCCAAACCAAGCGGGCCAAATCCCCGTCCCGGGCGTGCTAGTCAATAACGGTAGGATACAACCGGGCGCATCGCCCGGTACGCTGACTATTCAGGGTGATTTGATGCTGACGGCGGCGAGCACGTTAGATGTCGAACTGGAAAGTCTAAGTTCGTACGATGTGCTCAATGTGATGGGAAATGCAACATTGGCGGGGGCGGTGAATGCCATACAATTTGCGCCGAGTTTTGTGCCAAATGTTGGCGATACGTTTACATTCTTAAACGCATCCACCGTGAATGGAACTTTTGCAACCGTGAACTCGCCCTCAGCGTTTGGCGTTACATCAAGCTATGGCGCAAATTTCGCGGCATTAGTGGCCTCGGTGACGCAAGTGCCGCAAGTCGATCCGGGTGTTTTGGTCTTTAATCCTCCTGGGCCTGGTGGCGCAGGTACCGGCCCTGGCGGTCAGACGTCTGTCACCTTCAATGCTCTGTTAGAATCGGCGCCTACCGCCGCTATCGGACTTGATGGTGGGTTGGAACTGTATTTAGGTGAACCCTTGACCGGAGAAAATCGTGACGCCCGTCTGCTCTGCCGCTAGTTTTTTAATTGCGTTAACACTGTCATTCTCCGCCTTGGCGGCAGCAGATGAAGCGGCGCGCATTACGCACACTGCCGGCACGGTCGGCATTCAGGGGGGTGACGGCGTGGTGCGTTTAGCCAGCGTTAACTCCGCAGTGCGCGCTGGCGACACCGTAACGACCGAAAAAAATAGCATCGTCCGTCTGCAATTCAAAGACGGTGCGCAAATCACGCTACGTCCGGAATCGAGTTATCGGGTTGAGGGCTACTATTACGAACCGAATGAACCGAAAAAAGACAGCTTTGTTAGTAGTCTATTAAAAGGCGGCATGCGCGCGATCACCGGCTTGGTTGGCAAACGCGGCAATCGGGATGCTTACAAAAACGATGTGCAAGTTGCCACCATGGGCATTCGCGGCACCCGTTATGGTGTGCGCCTGTGCGAGACCAAAGAGGTGGGAGGCAAGGCCAGGAGCAGTTGCGAAGATATTGTCCAAATCGGCAAAGCGAGCACCACGCCTAAAGATGGTTTGTTCGCAGAAGTCACCGAGGGTGCGGTGAGCATTACCAATGACGGCGGCGAGAAAGTTGTTAGTTTGGGTGAATTTGCCTATGTCGCGGACAAGGGCACGCGGGCCATTTTGCTGCCGGAAGATCCGGGTATTGGCGCGAGCCTGCCATCAGATTTAGCCGTACGTCCCGGCGCTGGCGGTTTGCTGGGGTTTGGCGATACGGCGTCTTGCACGTTGAGGTGAGCGCTTTCTTAAGGTTTTGGCTATTGATGTCTGTGCTAAACTCTGCACTCTTGCGATAAAGTCAAGCACTGTAATTTCTGGTATTAGCGGTTAAATCTGGACAAAATGCCTTCATTTGCGGCAAACTTGCCGCCATGAACGCTAAAGCATCAGCCGCAAAGACGACCAAATCGAGTTCTGCAGCGCGTTTGGCCGCCCCCCATAAGAATAAAAAGATTTTGGTTCTCCATGGACCCAACCTGAATTTATTGGGCAGCCGCGAGCCCGAACATTATGGTCACGACACGTTGGCGCAAATTGATGCCCGCCTGCAAAAGCGTGCGGCAGCGGCCAAGGCGGGCCTCGAAACATTTCAAAGTAATGCCGAGTCCGCGTTGGTGGAGCGGATTCACAAAGCCAGCAAAGACCACGTTGATTTCATTTTGATCAACCCGGCAGCATTTACGCACACTAGTGTGGCATTACGCGACGCGATAGCTGCAGTCGCTATACCGTATATTGAAGTACATCTCTCAAATGTTTTTGCGCGCGAACCGTTCCGCCATCATTCTTATTTCTCCGATTTGGCGGTCGGCGTGATTAGCGGACTCGGCCCCCTGGGTTACGAGCTCGCGCTTGATTACGCGCTCTCAAAATAAGCCTGAAGGAAAACCACTATGGACTTACGTAAGCTGAAAAAGCTAATCGATCTCGTTGAAGAATCCGGTATCGCTGAACTGGAAATCACCGAGGGCGAAGAAAAAGTGCGCATTACGCGTCACGCAGCAGGCCAGAATATGGTCTATGCATCTGCACCGATGCAACACATGCTGGCGCCGCAAATGGCGCCGGCTACCGCTCCGGTTGCCGCGCCAACTGCACCGGCTGCCCCAGCCGAAGCCGAAGGCCATGCCGTGAAATCACCCATGGTCGGCACGTTCTACCGCACGCCGTCTCCCGGCGCTAAACCTTTTGTCGAAGTGGGCCAAAGCGTCAACGCGGGCGATACGCTGTGCATTATCGAAGCCATGAAGCTGTTGAATGAGATTGAAGCGGATCAGGGCGGCGTCATCAAAGCGATCTTGGTCGAAAACGGCCAGCCGGTGGAATACGGCGAGCCCTTGTTTATTATTGGATAATTTATTTACCACAGAGATCACGCAGAAAAGCGAAAGGCGCGGTAAATTTTTCGCTAACCGTCGACGATTCTCCCTTTTGCATTTCTCCGTGCTCTCTGTGGTGAAAAAGGTTGTAATTTAAATGTTTGAAAAAATCCTCATCGCCAATCGTGGCGAAATCGCACTCCGTATTCAACGCGCTTGTCGTGAAATGGGTATCAAAACTGTCGCCGTGCATTCCGAGGCGGATTCCGAAGCTAAGTACGTGAAGCTTGCCGATGAATCCGTGTGTATCGGCCCGGCGCCATCCAGTTTGAGTTACCTCAACGTACCGGCAATTATCGCTGCAGCGGAAGTGACCGATGCCGAAGCGATTCACCCTGGCTATGGATTCTTGTCCGAAAATGCAGACTTTGCTGAACGCGTAGAGTCGAGCGGTTTTGTTTTTATTGGCCCGCGCTCAGACAGCATTCGGTTGATGGGCGATAAGGTCAATGCCAAGCGCGCCATGATTGAAGCCGGAGTGCCCTGTGTGCCGGGCTCAGAAGGTGCGCTACCGGATGACCCGGAAGAAGTTTTGCGCATGGGCCGCGAAACCGGCTACCCAGTGATTATTAAAGCATCGGGTGGAGGCGGCGGTCGCGGTATGCGCATCGTGCATACGGAATCAAATTTGCTGAATGCGGTTTCGTTGACCAAGACCGAGGCGCAGACGGCGTTCGGCAATCCCGAAGTGTATATGGAGAAGTTTCTCCAAAACCCACGCCATATTGAAATTCAAATATTGGCCGATGAACACGGTAATGCGATTCATCTCGGCGAGCGCGATTGCTCTATGCAACGACGGCATCAAAAGATTATTGAGGAAGCGCCGGCGCCGTTATTGGAGGTTAAATTACGTAACAAAATTGGCGAACGCTGTGCCGCCGCTTGTCGCAAAATTAAATACCGCGGTGCCGGTACGTTCGAGTTTCTCTATGAGGATGGCGAATTTTTCTTTATCGAAATGAATACGCGGGTGCAGGTCGAACACCCGGTCACGGAACTGATTACCGGTATCGATATCATTCAGGAACAAATTCGCGTCGCAGCACACTTGCCGTTGCGCTATAAGCAAAAAGATGTGGTGTTTCACGGCCATGCCATCGAGTGCCGCATCAATGCGGAAGACCCCTACAGCTCGGTGCCTTCGCCAGGTCGAATTACGCAATATCACGCGCCGGGTGGCCCGGGTATTCGCGTCGATTCGCACGTGTATCAAAATTACTATGTGCCACCGCATTACGACTCCATGATCGGCAAGCTGATCGCTTTTGGCGATACGCGCGAGCAAGCCATTGCGCGCATGCGCATTGCTTTGTCAGAATTGGTAGTAGATGGCATTAAAACCAATACGCCGTTGCATCAAGACTTGATGATCGATAAAGCCTTTGTAGAGGGAGGTGCGAGCATCCATTATTTAACGCACAAACTAGAGGCAATCAAAAAAGGCTGAGTCGCGCCCGGCCCAACTACCGCACGCATGTGGCAACTTCTTAAAATCCCCGCCGAGCAAGCAACCGCTGATCGCTTGAGCGATGCGCTGATGGAACTTGGCGCGCTTTCGGTCAGCATCGAAGATGCGCATGCCGGCACTACGGCGGAGCAGCCAATTTTTGGAGAGCCGGGGATGATGCAGGAAACCTGGCACGATAGCTTGGTTAGCGCGCTGTTCGATCCGCATGCGGATATCGGCGACATCCTGCGTTTGGCGAGTCAGGCTGCCGACTTGTTAGCCGTGCCGCCGCACAGCATCGAAGCCCTCGCCGAGCAAGACTGGGTACGGCTAACACAATCGCAATTCGACCCGATTCAAATTTCAAAACGTTTGTGGATCGTGCCTTCTTGGCATGCGGCGCCCGACCCAAGCGCGATTGTTCTGGTGCTCGACCCGGGACTCGCCTTTGGCACCGGTAGTCACCCCACCACGCGCTTATGCTTACAATGGTTGGATAGCAGCTTGTCGGCGAATGCTTCCGTTTTGGATTATGGGTGCGGTTCCGGAATCTTGGCTATTGCGGCGAAAAGATTGGGTGCGGGCGCTGTGATCGGTGTCGATATCGACCCACAAGCGGTACAAGCGGCACGCGATAATGCCGAGCGCAACGCGGTTACCGTCGACTTCTATTTGCCAGATGCCATACCTGAGGCACAATATGCTGTCGTGATTGCAAACATTTTGTCCAACCCGCTTAAAGTGCTAGCACCGCTGCTCGCGGCGCGCGTGCAGCCGCACGGGCAAATCGTATTGTCCGGCATTCTCGCCGAACAGGCGGAGGAGATGCGCGCACTGTATGGCGAATGGTTCGATATGCGTCCCGCCATTATCGATGAAGGTTGGGTTTGCTTGACGGGGGAGAAACGATGAACGCAATGCATACGACCTGCCCGTCATGCCATGCAGTGTTCAGAGTTAAGCCGGAACAACTCGAGGCCCATGCCGGAAAAGTCCGTTGTGGTAAATGTGCCTACGTCTTCAATGGATTTGAAACCTTGATCACGCCGATCGAAACCGTCAGTCTGATGGCGCCTTACGATGACGATGAAAATATCGAAGAAGACAGTGTAGCAACAGCAGAAATCGCAGTTGACGAAGCTATCGAAGCCCCCCCCAAGGAAGTTCAGTCCAGCATTGAAGCGCCGGCGCCGGGAGAAACCGTCGAAGTCTACGACGTGCGTCCGCTGACAATTACCGAGCCCATGTCCGGATCTTTCCCGTTGCAGACAGACGAACAAATTACGCGCGAAGCGGAAGAAATTAATCGCGTCATCGCTGCTAATGCACATCCAGATTTGATTGAGGATGGTGCGCGACCAGAAAAGGACAAGGCGGGTTTGAAAATTTCGCCGGAATTACATGCCAAGTTGAATGACTTGCAAGAGCAACTGTTGCAGCAAGAAAAGCATGCACGTTGGCATTTTCTGGGTTGGGGCTTGGGGCTGTTAGTGTTAATCCTGGCCTTAGTCGGCCAGTCCGTTTATTTTTTCCGCAACACCATTGCTGCTTATTATCCCGAATCTAAAGCGCTACTGAATACCGCTTGCAAACCCCTCGGTTGCAAAGTCGAATTGCTGGCGAATATTAGTCTCATTAAATTGGATGGCGCGGAATTGCAGGCACTACCGGAAAAACCTAACATCGTTACTTTTAGTGCCACGATGCGTAACAACGCGGCGTATCGACAGGCTTATCCGAAGCTGGAATTGACACTGACCGACATTACGAATCATGCGCTCGCGCGCCGCTATTTTTCGCCCAATGAATATTTGCCGCAAGGCACGAAGACCGAGAGCGGATTGCCGGTGCAGGATGAAATGCCGATTAAACTGACTTTAGATTTGGATCGCCTGGAAGCGGTAGGTTATAAATCGCGCGTGTTTTATCCTTAGTATCGGTTAAGGCGGTATCGGTTTTATGGCACCTTTTCCTTCCGAGCTTTGTCCCTGCGGCTCAACTATTCTCTATACTCAATGTTGCGGCCCCTATCATACGGGCGCAGCCATTGCGCCGAATGCTGAAGCCTTGATGCGTTCGCGTTACACCGCTTATGTGTTGGGGAATGCCGATTATCTCAAAGCAACCTGGCACCCGAGTCGTTTTCCACCGCAATTTCATTTGGATGACCAGCCGCACACGCAATGGCTCGGCTTGAAGGTAAAGCGGTATGAACTCAGCGAAGACAGTCACGCCTTAGTCGAATTCATTGCACGCTATAAAATTAATGGCCGGGCGCATCGCCTACACGAAGTGAGTCGTTTTGTGCGCGAGGGGGGCCGCTGGTTATACTTGAGTGGCGAAATTGATGGGGATGTTTGACGTCGGCAAAAAAAGTCCGACGCTGTTCGGTCGGACGAAGTAGAGGCCTTGCTCGGAAATGGCGCTAAGCGTACTGCTATATCAAGTCGCGTGCGGCGTTTGGCGTTAGCGCCAATCGGGTTTTGTAAAAACCCTGCGGCGCGGTTTTACGCGCATCGCTGACAGTGGCTTTAGGGCTGGGCGTCGCTAGGACGATCGCAGTGGCGAGCGTCAAACTAACGGCCAAACCGACGCCAAACGCTGCCAGCGCGATTAGCGCAAAGTCGCGGTAAATAGAATGATGAAATGCGGGGGTGCGTTGCGCTACGTTCATGACGTTTCCCTTTCAATGTAACGACACTCGGTGTGTGAGGCCTATTTAAGCGCTACACACTGGCGCAAACACGGCTCAAAAGGGGCGAAGTGCAGATGAATTGTGGCAAAAATATGGCAGCTTGGCGGGGTTGTTGCGATCGACTCAGCTGTGCGGGCCCGCCGTGTTTCCACGGGGGTTTTACAGTAATAGGCGAACGAGAGCTTAGAGGATCAAATAAAGTGCTCTCGTGACATGTTTCTGTGGCTCATATTTTCGGACATGAGCTTGAACGCTCGGCTTTGCATCTGCCGGACCCGTTCCAGCGAAACCCCTAATTCGTTAGCGAGTTCGGTTAACGTGGCGTGGTCGTAATTATGCAAACCAAAGCGTCGTTGCACCAACAGCTTTAATTTTTCGGGTAAGGTGTCGACCAGTTGTTCAACATGCGCTTGAACGTCTTTAGATTGCGTTTGATCCTCCTGCGATAAGCTGTGATCATCCGCCATGATGTCGGCAATCGTCGAATCCGGATCGGCATCAAAGGGCGCATCTAAGTAGGTCAGTTGAATATTGTGTTGCAGCAATTGCCGCACCTCTTGTTCTGTGTGAGTGCCATTTAACGCAATTTCTGCGGCACTGGCATTTTTGATCCCGTTGACTTCCAGCTGGTGTTTGATCCGAAGACAGGATTTGAGTTGTTTGTGAATGTGCATCGGCAAGCGAATAGACCGCGCTTGATTCACGAGTGAGCGCTCGATATCGTGTCGGATCCACCAAGAGGCATAGGTCGAAAAGCGAAACCCGCGTTCCGGGTCAAATTTCTCAAGCGCATGAATCAGGCCTAAGTTGCCTTCTTCGATTAAGTCGAGAAAGGGCACGCCGCGGTCAAGATAGTGTTTTGCAATACTGACGACTAGGCGCAAGTTGTGGCTAATCATTTGTTCGCGGGCATCGATATCACCCGCACAGGTTCGTTGTGCCAGGTAATGCTCTTCACTCGGTTTCAATAACGGAATTCTGCCGATATCATTCAAATAGAGCTGCACCAAGTCGGCATTTTCATCCGCGCAGGCCTCGGGAGCGGCTTCTATCTCTTCATTCTCCAAGACTTCTTCGATTAATTCTTGAGGTTCATTTTCCCACATGATGGTTCCCCTTCCATGACCGACTTGCGTTTAAAAATAGAATGCAACGCGGCTTATTTCAGTTTGATTTTTGAGTATGGAAAGACCGGTGAACTGCGGCGACCTGATTGGAAAACGATTAATTTTCAGGGCTGAACGTTGACGAGTATCCATGACACCATGCTAGGCATCGGTGCGCGACATGTATATCCGTACAGATAGCTACTTAATTATCCGTAGTGGAGGTTACTTAGCTTTGCGTATACATAAAGATGTATATCTGGAACAAGGGGTTAAGAGACACTGCTGCGACGATGCAGCTCGCTTAGTTCAAGCAAGTTGGAGGCGCGACATTTGATCAAGATGTTTTGGCGGTGTACGTCGACGGTACGGGGACTGAGATCCAAAGCTTTGGCGATTTCTTTACTGGAGGCCCCTTGAAGCAAGTGATTCAATACCTCCTGTTCACGGGCAGTTAAGCGCGCAAGGAGTTCGCGGGCGGCTGCCTGTTCGGCGCGTTTCTCATGGCGCCGCCGGTCTAGCGATAGCGCGTTATTGACTCGTCCCAACAGTATGTCAGCCGGAATAGGTTTTTGCAGGAAATCGTAAGCGCCTGCTTTCATTGCGCGAACCGACATTTGAACTTCTCCATGCCCGGTTAAAAAAATGATGGGCATTTCAATCCCGCGCTCGTTCAGTATGGATTGGGTTTCCATGCCATCTAGCCCCGGCAAGCGGATATCAAGCAAGATGCAACCCGCTGAATCCGTGTCACACGTGTTTAACAGCGCTTCTGCCGTATCGAAAGTGCGTACGGCTAAGCCCTCGGCGCTCAGAATTTCGCCTAAGCTACGTCGCACAGCTTCATCGTCATCAACAACAAATACCGTGCTTTTTATCATGTCGTCACCGGTAAGGTAAATTTAAAATAGCCGCCAAGCCCAGGCTCCGCCCAGATGCGTCCGCCATGATCTTCGATGATTGAACGGCTGATGGTTAGCCCCATGCCGATCCCCCCTTTTTTAGTGGTGAAAAGCGCGTCGAATACCCGTTTTGAAGATTCGACGTCTAAGCCGCGACCGCTGTCACGCACCGTGACGAGTAGCTCGTTATGAAGAGAATCCAACTGTGTCGTGATCTGAATCGTGCCCCCCGAATCACTGAATGTGTTGATGGCGGATACCGCATTTTCCATCAAGTTGATGATGACCTGCTCAATTTGCGACGCGCGCATTGGCACCTTGGGTAAGGCTTGAGCAAGATCGAGTATTACGCGTATTTTGCGATCTTGCATGAAGGAATTTATCAGGGAGCTGGCAACCCGGAGTTGCTCATTCAGATCCGTCATTTCCATTTCTTGCGGTTGGCGGGCCAGAAAAGTGCGCAAATCACGAATCGCTTGCGCCGCCCGCTCCGACTGAGACACGATATCGGTGAACGTAGCCTGGCTGAATGCTGGGTTATTGGTTCCATGACGCAGCCGTGCCAAACCTGCCTCGGCAAAGTTGCGAATCGCGGATAGCGGTTGATTGAGTTGATGTGCAAGTAACGCCGCGAATTCGCCTGCCATGTTGATACGCTGCATTTGTGCAATGTCTTCCTGATGCAGAAAGCGCTCGCGCTCTTGATCCGCTTGGCGTTGTTTAGTTACGTCAAAACAAACGCCAATTACATGCGTATTATCGCTTTCAGGATCTTTTGCCCGCTGTCCTCTCGAAGCAATCCAATGGACTGAATCATCTGGATGAACGACGCGAAACTTTGTGTAAAACGCTTCCTGATTATCTAGTGCATGATGGATGCTTTTTTCAACGTGGGATCGGTCTTCTGGGTGTATCAGCGCAAAGCCACTCTCAGCTTGATGATCAAATGTTTCGGGAGTCAAACCGAAGAGCGAATATTGTTTTGCATTCCAAATCACAGAATTTGTTTTCAGATTCCAATCCCATAACCCAAGTTCAGCGGCCCCTAGCGCCAAATTCAGGCGTTGTTCGCTGGCGCGTAGTGCGGCGGTTGTTTGCGCGCGCTGTTTAAACAAACGGGCATTGTCGAGCGCGTGAGCGGCTGTGGTCGAAAGCTGTTGAGCAAAATAAATTTCATCGTCAGAGAAGGCATGTGAACGAGTTTGGTAATTGAAAAACATGACCCCTAGTGTTTTGTTTCGAACAATTAGTGGCGCCACCATGACCGCGCGAATATTGTGTTTGCGTAGATGTTCGCGATTGACGCGAGGATCACCCAGCGCATCGTCAACCGCAACGACTTGCCGGGTTTGGATGGCAAGCAGGGCATTAGGATCATCTTGGTCTGACATCCGTGCACCCATTAAATAGTTTGGTAAATTGTGCGTATAGCTGACAACCCAGCCGCCTTGTTCGCGTAGTGAAATCGCGGCGGATTCGCATTCAAGGGCATTGGTTCCTTCGATCAATAGACGTTGCGCAACCTCGTCGAAATCGAGCGTCGAGTGCAAGGTGAGATTGATGCGATTCAGTGCTTCGCTGAGTAACTGAGATCGCTTTAATTGAGCTTCATTGTTTTTACGCTGCGTGATGTCTTCGCCGATTGCGATGACATGCTCAGGCTCAGGACTAAAAGCGGAGACCCGAATCCACTTGTTGAGCGTTTTGATATAGCCTTCAAATTCCTCTGCCATGCCACTTTGCGCGACACGACCGTAGACCGCTAATAGTTCGGGGTCGGGCCACATTGGCGTTGGATAAATTTCACTGGCACGTCGGCCAGCCAGACTAGACACTCCAAAAAAACGCTCCAGCATCGGGTTTGCATCGAGGTAGAGCCAGTCGATTGCACGACCTTGAGCATCATAGAAAACGCGGCAATAAGAAACGCCCTCTTTCATGCCATCAAAGATTGTTCGGTAATGCGTCTCGCGCTCTTGTAGCAATAAATTGGCTTGCGCGCCAGCCATAATAGCTGTCGTCTGGCTAAGAAATTGGTCGAGATTTAGTAAATCAGCGGGGCTGGGATGCCCTGGTTGGCGGTAGTGTGTGGACAATAGCCCAATCAATTGTCCCGCGTTATCCCGTAGCGGTGTGCATTGCATCGCGCAAATGTGATTCGACAAATGGATGGATTGTGCGGGGGCATCTTTAAAAAAATCGCTGTGCGCTAAGTCGTCGAGTACGATGCGTGCATTTTGCCGCAGCGCTGCGCCATAAACCGATTGACTGTCTACAACACCATCAAAGTAGTCACGCCAGGGCTCTTTAAAGCCGTACTGCGACTTGATGGTGAGGCGACCTGTATTGGGATTGAATAGTTGGATATGGCCCATATCCGCGTGGGTGATGGCGATGGCGGCTTCCAATATCTCGCCCAATACTGCTGGCAGAGCACCATCCCGCAGGCAACGTTCTACGATAAGTTGCAGCAAATACGATATTTCTGATTTTTGTGCCAGACGCTCTAATTGCATACAGAGCCGCTCCGAGAGTTGATTTTATCTACTATGCGGTTGCAAGCCATCGGGGATCAGCGCGCTGAATTGGGTGAAATTCAGAACTTTCAATCGGCACGATTTCTTCTCCATCAATGTACACAGCTTCGATGCTGATTTCTAAGGCCGTCGCAATCAACAGTTTTAATTATAGGAAATATTCAAAGGTCTCTGGGCGCAAAAAATGAACAGCCCAGAGAGTTAACAAAGATTAAACGCCGATCTACTTCAGCGCATTCATGGCTCTGATTTGTGTGGCATACCAGAATGCGCCTTGATCGAGAATGGCGTACCCGGTATTGAGTGCGCCCAGGGCGTGGGTGCGTAAGTCCTTGCCGCCGAGTTCCCAGCTGGTCTTGATGAGCAACCCTGCGGGAGAGTCGCTGGCACTATCTGGTACGACGCGCTGGTAGTAAGGGCGCGCTAGCAGAGGCTGCTGTTCGAGTTGCCAGCCACGCGTGGTGTGAAATTTTTCCCAGGCCAAGGTGGCAATGTTACGCGCGCGCTCTTGATCGGCATCGTTCTGCGTCAGACGGGCATAAGCGGCTAAGCCGGCGCTCACATAGGCATAGTCTTCGAGGTCTGCGGGACCGAGTTTTTTGTCCTTGGCCATGCCTTTGAGCAGGCCTTGCGGCGTGATCAAATTGGTGACGAGAAAGTCCCGAACTTGTTGCGCGGCAGGGCGGAGTCGCGCTTCGGACGCAGCGGCTTCAGACAATGCAGAGAGGGCTAGGCCATTTAATCCGGCGAGGAGTTTGTCGTCTTTCGGCAGGATGCGTTTAGCGCGCTCGGCTTTCAACTTAGTGTAAATCGTAGCGAGGCGCGCGCCTTCGGCTTTGGTCGGCACGGTGTGATGTAGTGGCAGGTAGCCGTATTCTGATTCTGCCGGGCTATCGAGATACCATTGTTTTGCGATGAGTTTAAACTCCGCAGGCGCCAACATTTTTTTCAACGCGGTTTTGTCCCATAGATAGACGCCACCTTCACGATCCTGGGCGTCAATGGCGGATAGGCTGGTGATGAAGGCGCCGCTTTTGGCGTCGCGCATATCTGTCAGCATGAAGTCGAGCGTATTCAGCGCGATATCACGATAAATGGGCTGATTGAATATCTTAGCCGCTTGCAGATACAGGCTAGATAATTGGGCGTTGTCGTACAGCATTTTCTCGTAGTGCGGTATGAGCCAATCAGGATCTACGGTGTAGCGGAAGAAGCCACCGCCCACATGGTCGCGCAGCCCAAGATTGGCCATGCGGTCGAGGCTTAATCGTAAGAATTCGGCCAGCTTGGCGTTTGGCGTTTGGCGTTGAAATTCTAGTAATGCGGTTAGTTGCGGTGCTTGCGGAAATTTATTCACCGTGCCAAAGCCGCCGCGAAACAGATCGGCTTGCGACAAAGCTTCGTCGATAAAACGTTGGCGATAAACCACAGCGACAGGCGGCGCGAATTTTGCGTCGTGCTCCTTCGCTACGGGCATTTCTTGTGCGGCCGCTTGAGCGGCTTGTGCCAACGCTGGCGCCTCTTGCTGCCAACGCGTGTTCAAGCGTGAAAGAATGCTCAAGAAATCTTGCGGAGGCGCGTATAAAATTGCGGTTAATGGATAGCCTTCTGGCGTCACAAAGATATTCAAAGGCCAGCCGGATTGGCCGCGTGTTGCCTGGGCAAAACTCTGCAATTCCGCATCGAGCGCACCATTGATTTCGCGGTCAACTTTGACGGGGATGAAATAAGTGTTCAATAATTTGGCGATCTCGGGATTTTTATAGCTCTCGCGCTGCATTACGTGGCACCAGTGGCAAGAGAAATAACCAATAGATATGAAGAGCAGCTTGCCTTCTTTGCGGGCGCGCTCCACCGTCTGCGCGTTCCACTCTTGCCAGGCGACAGGATCTTGTCCATGCAAAGCGAGATAAGGCGACGGGTGATGCGCCAATTGATTCTCTAGCGCACCGGCAGGTAAGACGATGAGCAAGGCGAGAAGGGTAACGAGAAGCCGCAAGGATTGAATGTTCAAGAGTTGCCCCGTTCCTGTTTTTCGGTTGCGTCCATGCGGTCGAGCTCCGCATCCATTTCATCATCCGCAAGTGGACGATAGTCCTCCTCTTCCGTCACGGGCTGGCGGATCAATGAGGAAACGATGATGCCCAATTCGTACAACAGCCATAGGGGCATGGCGAGCATAAATTGCGATATCACATCCGGTGGAGTGAAAATCGCGCCGATGACAAAGGCGCCAACGATCACGTAGGGCCGAATATCTTTGAGCTTGGCGACGCTCACCCAACCCATCTTCACCAGCAGCACCACCACTACCGGGACTTCAAAGGTGATGCCGAAAGCCATAAAAAGCGTCAACACGAAATCTAAATATTTGCTGATGTCGGTCATCACCGCAACGCCTTCCGGCGAGACTTTGGTGATAAAACCAAAGACCAACGGGAACACGGCGAAATAAGCGAAGGCCATACCAGCAAAAAACAACACCGTGCCGGACACGATCACCGGGAAGGCGAAGCGTTTTTCGTGCACATACATACCGGGCGCGATGAATCGCCATAGTTGATACAAAATAAAAGGCAGCGCAATCAGGAATGCCACCATTCCCGTTACTTTCATCGGGACGAAAAACGGCGTGGTGACCTCGGTGGCGATCATTTGCCCGCCCTTGGGTAATTTTTCTAGCAACGGTTTGGCCAGCCAGCTATAAAGTTGGTTCGCACCCGGGTAGAAAAATAGGCCGACAAAGAGTACAACGACGGCGATCACACTTCGCAGTAGACGGTCGCGCAACTCCAGCAGGTGAGAAATGATGCTTTGTTCGTCGCTCATTTCACGGAGTCGGTGGTTGAGGTTGGCGTTGGCTCCGCGGGTGTTAAGGGGAGTTCAAGTTGTGGTGCGGGTTCCGCCGCCGTGGGTGCAGAGGGTGCTTTAGGCGCGCTAGCATCCGCTACAAACTCTAATGAGGATGTCGATGTGTCTACAGCGCTCATGAGATGGCTTTCGGTTTGGGTTGCTTCTTTGCGAATCGAGTTTTCCATGCCGTTGGCGGCATCTTTGACCTCTTGAATTTGCGAATGGAGATTTTTAAAGTCTTCCGCATCCATTTCGCGTTTGACTTGCTGTTTGATGTCAGAAGCGTAACGCTGCATGCGGCCTAACAAATGGCCGACCGTACGCGCGACTTTGGGCAAGCGTTCAGGGCCCAGCACAATTAAGGCGACCACGCCGATGACCAGAAATTCTGAGAAGTCGATGCCGAACATTTTAGAGTGAGGCGTTAGGGCTTAGGCGTGAGATTTCTCCCGCCGTACGCCTTACGCGCCTTTGGCTTTGTCCTTGGCTTCTACGTCGATGGTTTGGCCGGTGCTGGCATTATCACCGACTTGCTTGGGGGCGCTTTCTTCCTTTACGGCTTCCTTGAAGTTCTTGACGGCGCCACCCAAGTCGCTGCCGACGTTGCGTAATTTTTTGGTGCCGAAAACCACTAATACAATTGCCAGAACGATTAACCAATGCCAAATGCTGAAGCTTCCCATGTTCTTGCTCCTAATTAAATTAAATTTTCGGTATGTGTTCGCCGCCGCCGAATACATGCAAATGCAAATGAAACACTTCTTGCCCACCACCGTGACCGGTGTTGATCATGGTGCGAAAACCTTGATCCAAACCTTGCTCTAGCGCCAGTCTTGGCGCCAGTAACATTAACTTTCCAAGGATTGCCTGATGCTTCGCATCGCAGCTGGCCAGTGATTCCACATGCAGCTTGGGAATCAACAATAAGTGCACCGGTGCAATTGGATGGATGTCGTGAAACACCAGCACGTCATCATCTTCGTAAGCCTTTTTGCTCGGGAGTTCCCCGCGCACTATCTTACAAAACAGGCAATCATCCATATTTATTCCTTAGGCCGTGAAGCTTTTTCGGCAATGCCGGATAAACCTTCGCGTCGCGCCAGTTCATTCAACACATCGTCTGGGTGCAAACCCTGCTGCGCTAACAAGATCAGGGTATGAAACCATAAATCCGCAACTTCATACACGACTTGGCCAGCATCAGTACCCTTGGCCGCAATGATGGTTTCGGCCGCTTCCTCGCCAACCTTCTTCAGGATGCTATCGAGCCCTTTAGCGTAAAGCTTGGCCACGTAAGAGCTTTGCGGATCGGCGCTTTTGCGCGCTTCCAGCGTTTCGGCCAAACGGTTCAGTATGTCACTCATAAAAAACTGCTTTCAACCGCCAAGACGCCAAGGCCGCCAAGTAAACCCAACCCAAATCACAACATGCGCTAGCGATCTTCCAAGGCAAACAAGAAAAGCGAGCAGCATAATTCCATGCTTTTCCTTGGCGTTCTTGGCGTCTTGGCGGTTCAAAAAAGAAATTTAGGCTCATTTTTTATAAATCTCAGCCGGGTCTTTTAACACCGGCTCGGTATCGACCCAGGTTTCATGTTCCAATTTTTGAAAAAAACAGCTATGCCGCCCGGTGTGGCAGGCAATCCCACCGACTTGTTCGACCGTGAGCAGCACCACGTCTTCATCGCAGTCGAGGCGAATTTCTTGCACTTTTTGTACATGTCCTGACTCTTCGCCTTTGTGCCACAGTTTCTTGCGGCTACGCGACCAGTACACAGCGGTGTTGGTCGTGGCGGTCAGCTTCAGCGCTTCGCGATTCATCCAGGCAAACATCAACACCTGTCCCGTGCCGGCTTCTTGTGCGATGACCGGGACCAAGCCGTCCTCGGTCCAATTTACCTTATTTAGCCAACTGTCAGACATACAAAATCCAGAGAAAGGGCTTTATTTTACACGGGTTGAGTGGATTTATCCGCGTATATCGACGTGAAAACCGGCGGGCGCTACAGGCGCATTTCGATGCCGTGCTGTGCCATATATTCCTTGGCTTGGCGCACGGTGTATTCCCCGAAGTGAAAAATGCTGGCGGCGAGTACGGCGTCAGCATGGCCTTCCAGTACGCCGGCCACTAGGTGATCGAGATTGCCCACGCCGCCGCTGGCGATAATCGGGATGTCTACTGCATCGGAGACGGCGCGGGTCAGCGGCAGGTTGAAGCCGATTTTGGTGCCATCACGATCCATGCTGGTCAGCAGAATTTCCCCCGCGCCCAGGCTTTCGACCTTCTTTGCCCATTCTACGGCGTCGAGGCCGGTGTTTTTGCGGCCGCCATGGGTGAAGACCTCCCATTTGCCGGGCGCGGTTTCTTTGGCATCGATAGCGACCACGATACATTGCGCGCCGTAGCGCGCGGAGGAGTCGGCAATCAACTGTGGGTTCAATACGGCAGCGGTGTTCATGGAGACTTTATCCGCGCCGGCATGCAGCAAACGCCGCACATCATCCACTTGGCGCACGCCGCCGCCAACCGTGAGCGGAATAAACACTTGCGCGGCCACCGCTTCGATCACGTGCAAAATGACGTCACGCTCGTCAGAACTAGCGGTGATATCGAGAAAGGTGAGCTCGTCCGCGCCCTGATCATCGTAGCGTTTGGCGATTTCGATGGGGTCACCCGCATCGCGCAAATCGATGAAATTGGTGCCTTTGACGACGCGGCCAGCGGTAACGTCCAGACAGGGAATGATGCGTTTTGCTAAAGACATGATGGTGAGGCGTTAGGCGTTAGGTGTGAGGCGGTAAAACCGCGGTTACACCTCACGCCTCACACCTATCTCCTAACTTTTACCAAGCTCATCCGCCAGTTTCTGCCCTGCGACAAAGTCCAGCGTGCCTTCATAAATTGCGCGGCCAGTAATGGCGCCCATGATGCCTTCGGCTTCTACTGCACAAAGGGCTTTGATGTCTTCCAGGTTGGTGATGCCGCCGCTGGCGATGACGGGAATGGTGAGTTCTCGCGCTAAGCGCACGGTGGCGTCGATATTCACGCCGGATAGCATGCCGTCGCGGCCGATGTCGGTGTAAATGATGGCTTCGACGCCGTATCCTTCAAATTTTTTTGCCAGATCGACCACATCGTGCCCGGTGACTTTAGACCAGCCATCGACGGCGACTTTACCGTCTTTAGCATCCAAGCCAACGATAATGTGGCCGGGGAAAGCGTCGCAGGCTTCATGCAGGAACCCCGGATTCTTAACTGCCGCAGTGCCGACGATGACATAGGTGATGCCATCGTCGAGGTAACGCTCGATGGTATCCAGGTCGCGAATGCCGCCACCGAGTTGTACCGGGATATCGGTACCGACTTCATCGGTAATGGCTTTGATCGCGGCTTCGTTAATTGGCTTGCCGGCAAAGGCGCCATTCAAATCCACCAAGTGTAAACGTCGCGCACCGCGCTCGATCCATTGCCGCGCCATCGCGCCAGGGTCTTCAGAAAATACCGTGGCACCATCCATGGAGCCCTGCTTCAAACGTACACAGTGGCCGTCTTTTAAATCAATCGCTGGAATAATTAGCATATGTATTCGATATTCGTGTTGAGAGAGAGATTTACGTACTGATCCTGTTGATTACGCGCCGATATCCCAGCGCACAAAGTTACCTAGTAGTGCAAGGCCTGCAGCGGCGCTTTTTTCCGGATGAAACTGCACCGCAAAAATATTATCCCGTGCCACCGCGCTGGTAAAGGGAAACGGATAATTCGTGGTGCCAGCAATATAATCCGGTGTAGCCGGCTGGCAGTAGTAACTGTGCACGAAATAAAAGCGTGCGCCGTCCGCAATACCGGCCCACAAGGGGTGCGGTTCAGCTTGGTACACTTCGTTCCAACCCATGTGCGGCACTTTCAATTTTTCGCCGCTAGCGCTCACCATGGCTTCGTGCGGAAAGCGCAGCACATTGCCAGGGAAAAGTCCTAGTCCAGCCACATTGCCTTCTTCAGAATGGTCGAACAGCATTTGCATGCCGATACAAATCCCCAGAAACGGTTTGGTCTGCGCGGCTTCCATGATCGCTTGGTGCAAGCCGCGCGCTTCCATTTCGCGCATGCAATCGGGCATCGCGCCTTGGCCGGGAAACACTACGCGCTGCGCTTGCATCACGGCATGCGGATCGCTCGTGACCAACACCTGCGCGTCGGGCGCAACATGCTCTAAAGCTTTCGACACGGAGCGAAGATTGCCCATGCCATAGTCGATAACGGCGATGTCGATCATGGTGTTTTAATTCAGGCCTCTAGCTTCAGGTTTGCCTAGAGCGTTCCTTTGGTTGAAGGCATGATATTCGCGGCGCGCGGATCGGTTTCAACGGCCATGCGCAAGGCGCGGCCAAAGGCTTTGAATACCGTTTCTGCTTGATGGTGAGCGTTTACGCCACGCAAGTTGTCGATGTGCAGCGTCACCAAGGCGTGATTCACAAAACCTTGGAAAAATTCGCGGAGCAAGTCCAGATCGAAGTCGCCGGCGCGGGCGCGGGTAAACGGCACCTCAAACACCAAGCCTGGGCGTCCAGATAGATCGACCACCACGCGCGACAACGCTTCGTCCAGCGGCGCATAAGCGTGACCCATGCGGCGCACGCCTTTTTTATCGCCAATCGCCTTGGCAAAAGCCTGGCCCAGTGTAATGCCGACATCTTCCACCGTGTGGTGCGCATCGATGTGCAAATCACCCTTGGCGCTGACTTCGATATCCATCAAGCCGTGGCGTGCAATTTGATCCAGCATGTGGTCGAGAAACGGCACGCCGGTATTCAGCTTGCTTTGGCCGGTGCCGTCGAGATTGAAGCGCACAGAAACCTGCGTTTCAAGGGTATTTCGCTCTATTTTGTAATCGCGCATGGTTTGATTATAAGCTGGTGGTTAGTGAGGCTAAAAATTGGTCATTTTCGTTCGGGGTGCCGACGGTCACACGCAAACAGTTTTGCAATTGCGGGTGCGCACGGCTCAAATTCTTAATCAAAATGCCTCGTTGTTTCATGGCTTCAAACACTTTATCCGCATTCGGCACGCGGAGCAAAATGAAATTAGCGGCACTGGGGAACGCTTCTACCCCGGCGACGTTGTCTAAGAATTGCATGAGCCGGGCGCGTTCGTCACGAATTGCGGCAGCTTGTTGCTCCAGAATATCCACGTGCGCGAGCACTTTCTCTGCAACCTGCTGCGTCAATACGTTCACATTATACGGTAAACGCAGCTTGTCGAGCTCGTTGAGCCAGGTGGGGCTGCCGACTAAAAACCCTAATCGCAAACCGGCCAAACCGAGTTTGGATAACGTACGCATCACCAACAGATTTGGATAGCGCGCTAGCAAAGGCATAAAGCTCTCTAAAGCGAACACATGATAGGCCTCATCCAGCACCACTAAACCGGGCGCGGCGTCGAGGATGCGCAGCAAGGCCGTCATATCGAATAAGTTGCCAGTCGGATTATTCGGGTAAGCAATAAAGATTAAAGCAGGTTGATGCTCGGCAATGGCCGCCAGCGTAGCATCCAGATCCAAAGTGAAATTGGGACGCAGCGGTACGCCGACATAAGAAACGCCGGCAAAGGCCGCGATCATCTTGTACATCACGAACGAGGGCTCTAAGCCCAGAATTGTCGCGCCCGGCTTGGCGATGGCCATGGCGAGGATCTGAATGATCTCGTCCGAGCCATTGCCGAGCAGGATTTCCATGCCATCAGGAATATCCATGGCGCTGCGTAAGCGTGCTTTTAACGCCGTAGCCGCAGCATCCGGATAGCGATTGATCGCTGCGTCGTGGGCGATTTGGCTCAAGGCAGCGCGCAGGACGTCTGGCAACGGATAGGGATTTTCCATCGCGTCGAGCTTCACATAGCCGGAAGAGTCAGGCACGTGATAAGCGGCGATGGCGCGGATTTCGTCGCGGATAAGTTGGTCAGGGTTTAAAGGCATAAAATTTTGAACCGCCAAGACGCCAAGGCCACCAAGATTTTTGAGTTGCTTTTCTTGGCGCTCTTGGCGTCTTGGCGGTTAATTCCTTAACGATGTTTTAGCCGATACTCCGCCGATTTGGCGTGCGCCTGCAAGCCTTCGCCATAGGCCAAAGTGGCGGCAATATTACCGAGTGTATTCGCGCCTTCGGGTGAAACATGGATCAAGCTCGAACGTTTCTGGAAGTCGTATACACCCAGTGGCGAAGAGAAACGTGCTGTGCGCGAAGTCGGCAGTACGTGATTCGGCCCGGCGCAGTAATCGCCCAAGGCCTCGCAGGTCATGCGCCCCATGAAAATCGCACCGGCATGTTTTATTTTGGCGGCCCAGGTTTGTGGGTCTTCGACCGATAACTCCAAATGTTCGGGAGCGATTTGATTCGAGATGGTGATGGCTTCGTCCAAATCACGCACTTGAATCAGGGCGCCGCGTCCGGTGAGCGAAGCGGTAATGACTTCCTTGCGCGGCATATCAGCCAGTAGTTTTTCAATGCTGGCAGCCACGCGGTCGATGTAAGCCGCATCGGGACACAGCAGGATCGACTGCGCTAATTCATCGTGCTCGGCTTGCGAGAATAGATCCATGGCAATCCAATCCGGATCGGTCTTGCCATCGGCAATCACCAAAATCTCGGAAGGACCGGCCACCATATCGATGCCGACCACGCCAAATACGCGGCGTTTGGCGGCGGCGACATAGGCATTACCCGGGCCGACGATCTTATCGACTTGTGGCACGGTCTCGGTGCCATACGCCAACGCGCCCACGGCTTGTGCTCCGCCGATGGTGAATACTCGCGTCACGCCACACACATGCGCAGCAGCGAGTACTAACTGATTCACCACGCCATCCGGTGTTGGCACCACCATGATGAGTTCTTGCACGCCGGCGACTTTGGCTGGGATCGCGTTCATCAACACCGATGATGGATAAGCCGCCTTGCCGCCCGGAACATACAAGCCGACGCGATCCAAAGGCGTGATTTGCTGACCGAGCAAAGTGCCGTCTGCCTCGGTGTAGCTCCAGGAATGTTGAACTTGGCGCTCATGATATAGCCGCACCCGCTCAGCAGCGGCCAGCAGAGCCGTTTTGACCTCGGCGTCCAACTTGTTGAAGGCGTCTTCCAGGCGGTCTTTCGGCAATTCGAGATCGGCCATGGATTGCACCGTCAAGCGATCGAAGCGCGCCGTGTATTCCAAAACCGCCGCATCGCCGCGTTGTTTAACCTGCGCCAAAATGTCGGCCACGGTGTTATCGATACTCGTGTCTTGAGCAGTTTCGAAGGCCAATAAGGCGTCCAGCGCGGCGGCAAAGCCGACATCTTGGGTGGATAAGCGTCGTATGTTCAGCATGGCAAATTAAGCGGCTACGGCCGCAGCAAATTGATCCAGCAGCGGTTGAATCGCCGCGTGTTTGAGTTTGAGTGCGGCTTGGTTCACCACCAAGCGCGAACTGATGTCCATGATGTGTTCCACCGCGACTAAGTGGTTCGCTTTGAGCGTGCCGCCACTGGACACCAAGTCCAC
>JAHECG010000025.1:0-17635 GCA_024641855.1 Betaproteobacteria bacterium
TTGTAGGGGCGAGGCATGCCTCGCCCGCTGCAATCTAGCGCCATCATGTCAAAAACTTCAAAATCGCCAGCCTCAGTCCTCAGTCCTGAGTCCTCAGTCCTCGAAAGCATCGGCAAACCTACCTGCGACAAACTCGCCAAGCTCGGCATTCACAGCGATTTCGATTTAGTGCTGCATTTGCCGCTGCGCTATGTGGACGAGACGCATATTTTTCCCGTCGCACACGCACCTTATGGGCAAATGGTGCAGGTCGAAGTTACGGTCGCCAAAACCGAAATCCGCTTTCGCCCACGTCGCCAATTGGTGTGCGTGGTAGCCGATAGCAGCGGCGAAATGTTTGTGCGGCTGCTGCACTTTTACCCCAGTCAACAAAAAATGCTGAGCGAAGGCGCGCGCGTGCGATTGCTCGGCGAACTGCGCATGGGGTTTCTCGGGCCGGAGATGGTGCATCCGCAAATTCGTGTGGTGCGCGAAGGTGTGCCGCTGAAAGAAACTCTGACGCCGGTGTACCCGACGACCGCCGGACTTGGTCAAGAACAACTGCGCAAACTAATCGCGCGCGCCCTTAGTCAATGCGATTTACAAGACACGCTGCCAACTGAGTTAGTGCGGGAATATCAGCTCGCAGCGTTTGCCGAGAGTATCCAATACTTGCATCAACCGCCGCCGGATGCGCCGTTGTCCGAATTAGAGTCGCGCCAACATTGGGCCTGGCAGCGTTTAGTGTTCGATGAATTGCTGGCGCAGCAGCTCTCGATGCGTCGCCATTATGCGCGTCGGCGCAGTTTGGTGGCGCCATCGTTGCCGACGACGCAGACGTTGACGTCTGCTTTGTTGGCCGCTCTCCCGTTTGCGCTAACTGGCGCACAGCATCGTGCGTTTGAGGAAATCAGCCGCGATCTGAGTGCGCGTCATCCGATGCAGCGTCTGCTGCAAGGCGATGTGGGTAGCGGTAAAACCATTGTTGCTGCCTTGGCGTGTGCACAAGCGTTAGAAAATGGCTATCAAGCAGCGGTGATGGCGCCGACTGAAATTCTGGCGGAACAACATTTCCGCAAAATGCAGGAATGGCTTAGCCCGCTTGGCATCACGGTGGCGTGGATCGCGGCCAGCGTGCCGAAGCGCGCACGTGAAATGATGTTGGAACAGGTCGCTGCCGGAACGGCGCAAGTCGCCGTGGGAACGCACGCACTATTTCAGGATCAAGTGAATTTCGCGCGCTTGGGCTTGGCGGTGGTGGATGAGCAGCATCGATTTGGCGTAGAACAGCGCCTAGCGCTGCACAATAAGGGCGTGAATCCGCATCAGTTGATGATGAGTGCAACGCCGATCCCCCGCACCTTATCCATGAGCTATTACGCCGATTTGGATGTTTCTGTGATCGATGAATTGCCGCCGGGGCGTACCCCAGTCGTGACTAGGCTGGTCGAAGAGACGCGTCGCGAAGAAGTCGAAGAGCGGGTACGCGCCGCTTGCGCGGGTGGTCGGCAAGCTTATTGGGTGTGTCCGCTGATTGAGGAATCGGAGAAGTTGCAGTTGCAAACGGCGCTGGATACGCATGTTCACTTGAGCGCCACGTTCCCTGATTTACAGGTGGGTTTGGTACACGGTCGGATGAAAGCGAAAGAAAAAGCCGAGGCCATGGCCGCATTTAAAGCGGGCGAATTGAATTTATTGGTCGCTACAACAGTCATTGAAGTGGGTGTCGATGTACCGAACGCCAGCTTGATGGTGATCGAGCACGCTGAGCGCATGGGCTTATCGCAATTGCACCAGCTACGTGGACGCGTCGGTCGTGGCGCGGCACAAAGTGCCTGCATTTTATTGTTCGCGACACCCTTATCCGAGATGGCCAAGGCGCGGCTAAAGATTATTTATGAAAATACCGATGGGTTTGAAATAGCGCGTCAAGATCTGGCTTTGCGTGGCCCGGGTGAGTTTCTCGGCGCACGCCAAAGCGGGGTAGCGATGTTGAAAATTGCCGATATCGAGCGAGATCAAACGGTTCTTGATCAGGCACGAGTCAGCGCAGAGCAGCTACTGCGCAGTCAATCGGCTGTGGCTGACCGGCATTTAGAGCGCTGGATGGCGCGTGCCGAACAATACTTAAAAGTATAGTTTTGTCTCTTGATCAGCCGTGTGTTGGCGTGAGATTTGCTTGACAGCGTTAATATAACCATCATGTAATGCATTTGCATGCCGCTATAGCTATGTAATGGTGTTTGGGGTGAGCTAGCAACAATTGTTCGCGGCGAGTATTCGCCGTCAGTGACGGAAAAATATAAATTGGAGAGAACAATGAAACGATACGCGAAACTTCTGTTGGTGCTGATGGGATTGCTTTGCTTACCAGCACGCGCTGCCGATTATTACATCTTGGGCGTGCAGGATTATGTAAAAAATCCAATTTTGGTGGTGCGCGATTATCAAGGCCTAGCCAACTATCTGGCAAAAATATTGAAAACGCCGGTTCGTATCGAAGCCGTTAAGACATACGACGATTATATGAAGAAAGCCGCGAACAAACGCTTTCACTTTATGTATGCTCCGCCCTCGATGATTATGAAGGCGCACTTTACGGCTGGGTATGAACCGATTGTGAAAATCCCCGGTTTGCTTTCGGCCTCGTTTATGACGATGGATACGAATATTGCTTTTCCTGAAGATATGAAAGGCAAACGCATTGGCTTCTATGAAAAAGACGCGATGATTACCGTGCTAGCTTTAAAAGAATTGCAGACCATGGGTATTGATCCGGCTAAATATTTCAAAAGCGTGACTTACTACACGGATTCGAATGGCGTTTTGAACGCGATGCAATACAAACTGATTGATGTTGGTGTGGCGAACAGCTCTTTGTTCAATAACTGGAGTAATCGGGGATATAACTTGAACCTAGTCATTCAAGGCAAAGGAGTGCCGCATTTGACCTTTGCGGTGCGCGGCGATTTGCCGGCAGCAACCCGGCAAGCGGTGACGCAAGGCTTGCTGAAAGCGGAAACGGACAAAGACGGTCAGGAATTCTTCAAAATTTCATCGTTTACCAATTTCGAGCCGGCTAAGGTTGCAGATTTCGATGGTTTGGTGAAGTTTTTGGGAATTACCAAATAATAGTCATACCAGAAACAAGCTAAAGTTCACGTGCTGGGTGGTCGTAATTGACTTAAATGTGTTCAAAATTCTAGGGTTGTTAGGGCATTTATGACAAAAAGTATATGGCAAATTAGTCTTGTGTTGCTGGCGTTGAGTATGCACTCGGCGCGAGCGGATAATCTGCTACTGGGTATTGCCGAAGGTGTGGCGGAACAATCTAGCTTTGCGGACTTGCAAGATAAATATAAGCCGCTGACGGACTATTTAGGGCGCGTACTGAATGCCAAAGTGAATTTGGAGTCATCGCAAAATATCAAAAGCGCTATTCTGAATTTAAAAAAAGCACGTTATGACTTGATGTTTTGTCGCCCCTCAAATGTTGCTGCAGTCGGCATTCGCGATGACAAATATCAGCTGGTCGCAATGGCGAAAGGTAACTTCACTGCGGATTTTATTGTACGTAAGGATCACCCCTTCAAGAAGAATGAAGATATCTTGAATCACACGATTGCGATGCCGGGGCAGAGTTCGCTGATGGCAAAAGTCGGGTTGGCTACGCTGCGCGACATGGGCGGCAAGCCCGATGCAAAACATATGCGCGTGACTCGGTATCAAGAAGCGGTGAACTTTA
Source organism: Betaproteobacteria bacterium (assembly GCA_024641855.1). GTDB lineage: Bacteria > Pseudomonadota > Gammaproteobacteria > Burkholderiales > Thiobacteraceae > RBG-16-58-11. The sequence continues at coordinate 3,725 of JAHECG010000025.1, forward strand.
TGGTTGAAAATAAATTCGCCGATGTCGGTATTGTTGCGCCGTTACAATCCAAGCTCTGGGTAAAATCTGGCGGGGTACTGCTGTTTAAAAGTCGGCCGCTCCCTTTTTGGTCCATCATTGCTGCGCCCAAGGTTAGTAAGTCAGATGTAGCAAAGATGCAGAAAGCGCTCATCGATATGGAGAATAGCGAAGAAGGCAAGAAAATCCTGGCCAAGATTGGCGTCAAAGGCTGGGTTGCGGGCGATCCTAAGGAATATGTGGATATGCTGAATTGGATTGGGGATTAATCGCCGGTTGCTTATCTGCAGATTCAATAAAAAGCGGGGCATGCCCCGCTTTTTTATTTGCTGCCGATGATGCCGGTCGTGGGCGAACTGGGACTGGCGGTATAAATTTTCTTCGGCATGCGACCGGCGAGATAGGCTTCCCGCCCGGCTTCTACGGCTTTCCTCATCGCGGAAGCCATTAACACCGGATCTTTAGCTTGAGCGATGGCAGTGTTCATTAATACGGCATCGCAACCGAGCTCCATGGCAATCGCGGCATCGGATGCGGTGCCGACACCTGCATCGACCACCACAGGCACCTTGGCTTGATCGATGATGATCTGCAGATTCCACGGATTGAGAATACCCATGCCGGAGCCGATCAATGAAGCCAGCGGCATGACCGCGACACAGCCAATTTCTTCCAATTGCTTAGCGATAATCGGGTCGTCCGAGGTGTACACCATCACCTTAAAGCCATCTTTCACCAGAACTTCCGCTGCGCGCAGGGTTTCCACCACATTCGGGTACAGCGTGTTGGGGTCGCCCAACACTTCTAATTTGACCAAGTCATGACCATCTAATAGTTCGCGCGCCAATCGAAGCGTGCGGATTGCATCGTCGGCACTATAGCAACCGGCAGTATTCGGCAAATAGGTGAATTGCGACGGCGGCAACGCATCCAGCAGCGAGGGCTGGCTGGCATCTTGGCCGAGATTGGTGCGACGGATCGCTACGGTGACAATGTTTGCGCCGCTGGCATCTACCGCGCGCCGTGTTTCGTCGAAATCCTTATATTTACCGGTTCCGACCAATAGCCGTGAAGCATAAGTCTGGCCAGCAATGACTAAATTATCCATTACGTTCCTTAAAATTTAACCGCCCCCAACCGCGACGACGATTTCCAGCTGGTCGTTGTGCAGTAACTCCACTGCGGTATATTGGCTGCGCGGCACAATTTCACCATTGCGTTCAATCGCGACACGCTTACCGGCGAGTTGCATCTCTTCCAATAATTGCGACAAGTTGAAGTGCTGCGGGATTTGGCGCGTTGCGCCATTGATTGTGACTTGAATCACCTGCTTACCTGGCTGATTTGTGTGGCGAGTGAATAAAGCGTAATTTTAACATGCGCATAGCGCCGAATCTGGAAAATTTCAGGTACGATGTATTGCAGCTAATTTAGGGCAAGTTAAGCTCGGCGCTATTCTAGGTAATATAGCGTTCACCGAATGGATCGAACAGGGTTATTAGGCACGTTTTAGAGGCCTTGTGTTAAGGGTGGTGAATGATTGAGCAGTAATATAGGGGTAGCGTAGAATCAAGGACGATGCGGGTGTAGTTCAATGGTAGAACGAGAGCTTCCCAAGCTTTAGACGTGGGTTCGATTCCCATCACCCGCTCCAGGTTTTTGTGAAATAACGAATAACAATATACCTACGAGGATAGATTTTGCTTGAAAGCACTTTTAAAAAAATTAGTTTAGCGTTGGTCTGCTTGGTTCTATCGGGCGTTGCACAATCGGCTGAAAAAACAGCTGATCTGCAGCAAGCCAAAGCATTGGTGAGTACCGGCAAGGCGGCTGAAGCTTATGAACTGCTATTGCCTTTCGAGTTTTATCAGGCTGGCGATCCAGAATACGATTATCTATTAGGTTTGGCAGCACTGGATAGCGGTAAGTACAATGCGGCCACCTTGGCGTTTGAGCGCGTTCTTGCAGTCAATCCCAATCATGCGGGTGCGCGTCTAGATTTTGCTCGCGCTTACTTTGCCTTGAAAGATTTGGAGCGGGCTGAAGAACAATTCAAAATTATTCTGACGCAAGATCCGCCGTCTGCAGCGAAGAAGGCGGTCAATGAGTATTTGGAAAAGATTGTCGAGTTGAGAAAGGCCCAAAATCCGGCACTAAAGGCTTATGTGGAAGGTGTGGTTGGATATGACTCCAATCTCACTAACGTTTCACGGGACTTCACTAATGCCGTGTTTCAATCGTATAGCCTGCCCAATGTGCAACCCACTGGCAACTCCGTTGCCCGAGATGATTTCTATGCCGGATTAAATGCCGGTTTGCAGTACAACCTGCCGGTTGATGAACAAGTCGGTTGGAGTTTCGGGCTGGATGCCAAGCAAAAAGAATATTTTAATGAACGCAAATTCCGTTCAAGCACGATCGCAGGTAATCTAGGGCTGAGTTATAAAGTGGAGCAGGACACTTTTCGAGCCGGATTGAATGTGCAGAAATTCATACAGGAAGGGGTGGCGGCAACAACACCCGCCACCTCCCTTGATAATGACGTTTATGGCATTGGTGGGAGTTGGCAACGCCTGCTCGACCCGCGTACGCAGTTGGGATTGTTTGCGCAATTCAATTTTGTTCGTTATGGCGATTTACCGATCAACGACAGCAACAACGTGACGATCGGCGCATCCTTGACACGTAGTCTCGCCCTGCCTTATCAGCCTATTTTCCTGATTAGTGTCTATCACAGCAATGAAAGCGCTCTTAATAAGTTGAGCAATGGTGCAGACTTTAGTCGAGAGGTGGTGGGTGCGCGTGTGGCAGGCCAGATGACCTTTAACCCGCAATGGGAAGGCTTTGCCGCACTGGGCTATCAATCCCGCGATGATAAGCAAATAGGCGCGCGTCAGCCGAATCATTTTGGCAGCGACACATTATTCGATATGACCCTTGGACTTAACTATAAATTGGATAAGCAGTGGTCGCTACGGCCACGACTTACGTATTCTGAAAACCAATCCAATATACCGCTATATCAGACACGACGCACGGATGTTTCCCTTACGTTACGTCGTGAATTTCCATAATCGATCTGGAGATCGAACGATGACCAAGTCATTGAACTTATATCGAACCCTGCGCGTGCTTTTGCTGGCGCTAGGAATATGCTTTTTGATCTGTCCGCAAGTCCAAGCTGCCGCCGGCCGCGTGCAATTTGTCTCAGGGGAGGTCAAGGTACAAAATTCCGCCCAAGCCGTGCGCGTACCGCAAAAAGGCGAAAATATCGAAGCGGGCGATACTATTACCACCGGGGCCAACAGTTCTGCTCAAATCGTACTTACAGATGGAGGTTTGTTGGCGGTACGCCCCGACACCCAATTACGTATCGATGATTATGCTTATTCCGGCAAGGCAGAGGATAAAAATAACAAAAGTTTTTTCTCGCTGCTCAAAGGCACTTTCCGCTCGGTGACGGGCGCTATTGGTCAAAATAATAAGGACGGCTATAAAGTTACCACGCCGGGCGCCACCATGGGCATCCGCGGTACCGACCATGAGCCGGCTTTTTTCCCGCCGTTCCCGCCTGGCTTTCCACTGCCGCCAGGCGCGCCCCCGCCCGGTACCTATGACCGCGTCAACAGTGGTCAGACCTTTATTCAAACACCTGGGGGTTTTATTCTCATTAATCCTAATCAGGTGGGCTTCGTGCCTGCGGGCGGTGGGGCGCCGGTGCTTCTGCCCAAGGTGCCAAGTTTTTACAGCAGCGCACCCAAGCCGGGTGCGGCGAAGAAGCTTGCATCCGGAGATTCGTCCGGCACTAGCGGCACTTCCGGGTCAGGAACAAGCGGTGGAACAAGCGGTGGAACAAGCGGCGGGAGTACGGGTACATTCGGCACTGGTTCAGGCGGGACTGGCACAGGTACAGGCGGCAGTTCAACGGTGAATACCAATACGATCATTACAACCAATCCCACCATTACCACCGTGACCAGCACGCCATTCAATCCACCCCCTTCGCTGCAGTCGTTGCCCGGAGTAGTTGGCGCCAATGTGCAGTTCGATCCCAATCCCATGGTGATGAGTTTTGTCCCGACTTCGGGCAGTCTGGTCGTGGTCGACCCGATGAATCAAATCATCGTCGCTGGCCCGCAGAACGAAGTATTTGCCATTTTCGACGGATTAAGCAACCCGACCTTCGAATTCCAGAGCGTTTCTTCGGCGCTGACGGATCAGGGAAGCATTACCTTCAATGATGGCGGGCGTGTCGACTGGGGGCGCTGGATACCTGGCTATGTCATCCTGGAAAATGGCAACTCGGTTTCCACCTTGGGTGATTTCCACTATGCATTTAGCCCAGACATCACACCAACGAGCTTTATAACCTCCGGCACTCTGACCGGGGCTGTCAGCTATGGCTACATAGGGGGCACGACACCCACTGATCAGAATGGCGCGGTTGCAATGTTAAACAGTGCTTCCTTGACAGTTAATTTCACTACGCAAACAGCGCTTGTTTTCGTTGATGTTACTACGGCCAATTCCGCCAACTTAAACGCATCGGCGTTTGGCTCCCTTAGTAATTTCTCCACTCCGAATGTAGGCATTTCCGGTGGCACCGGTACGGTACTGAATGTTCATGGCCAGTTAATCGGTTCAACCGCTGCTGGAGCTATCACTTCCTATAATATCCGGGATAGTGCAGGCAATGGCGCTGTTGGGGTTGCGGTATTTCAGCGATAATGCAAAGCAAGTATTTCAAATTTGGGCTGTTCGCGCTGTTTTTCTTGACGACTTCCATCGCTTTTGCCGCGGCAGGCCGAATTCAGTTTGTGACGGGTGACGTCAAAATCCAAAACAGCCAGAAAGTCGAGCGCCAGCCCAAAAAAGGCGAAAATATCGATTCTGGCGATACGCTTGTGACCGGCAGCAATGGCTCGATGCAAGTGCTATTGGCCGATGGCGGGTTGCTAGCGGTGCGCCCTAACACGCAACTGCGCATCGATGATTACGCGTATTCCGGCAAAGCGGATGATAAAGATAACAAAAGCTTTTTCTCCTTGGCCAAGGGGACTTTCCGATCAATCACTGGTGCGATTGGCAAGAACAATAAGGATGCCTATAAAGTCACCACACCGACTGCCACCATGGGCATCCGTGGTACCGACCATGAGCCGGCCTATTTTCCACCGTTCCCGCCGGGCTTTCCGATCCCGCCGGGCGCGCCCCCACCCGGAACCTATGACCGCGTGAATAGTGGTCAAACATTTATTCTTACGCCATACGGTTTTGTGGTGATCAATCCGAATCAAGTTGGCTTTGCACCATTTGGCGGCGGCAGACCTAGCATCCTGCCGTATGTTCCAGGATTTTACGTAAACGCAATACCTGGTCTGACGAGGATATTTACTTCGGACTCTGGGGGTGGAGATGGCGGTGGCGGTTCGCAGGGGGACTCTACTGGCTCGAATTTTTTTAATACCTTTTTTAATGACGGCACGTTTTTTACCGGCAATCCATTTGTCAGTACGAATACGACGATAACGACAAACCCCGCGATCTCCTCGGTCATCGCAACTACGACTACGGCCCCACCCATTGCGCCGCTGGGAACGGTTTTACTCTCTACATATGCGGACGGACAGTATGGTCCATTGTTAATCTCACCCGTTGTTGTAGTTACCGCGCCACCGACACAACAAATTAATCTCGGTACACAATATGAGGTGCTTTCTTTTTATGATGGCACCGTTCCAATATTAGCCACCAGTTTTAGTAGCAATACTTCGAGCTTAACCAATCAAGGGGCGGTCACGACATCCGATGGCGCGCGTATCGACTGGGGGCGCTGGACGCCTGGTTATACGGTGACCCCGTATGGTTCTCCAGGATTTCCGGTTGGAGATTTCCAGTATATTTTCAGCACCAATATAACGCCGGCTTCATTTCCAACATCTGGTGCGCTAACCGGTGCCATAACCTATAACTATGTCGGTGGTACAGCGCCGACGGACAGTTTTGGCAATGCCGCTACGCTCAATAGCGCGACCTTGAGCGTTAATTTCACATCGCAAGTGGTCAACATGAGTGTGAATGTATCGACATCTGGAGGAGGTACGCTGTCTGGCGCTGGTGTGGGCTCGATACCGATGGGGTCTTCGGCGTTTAGTATTAGTCCTGCATCAGGCGATGCGCTTGTCGCGTACGGCCAATTGGTTGGGCCGACGGCGGGGGGAGCGATTACTTCCTATCAAATCTCAAATGGTATGGTTAGTGCCATCGGAACCGCCGCATTTAAACGCTAGGCACGGCGATGCTGTAAAACATGGGACTTTCTTTGCGCGTTTTTCGGAACTATGCTGAAATTAGCGCATAGTTGCCGAAATGGAGGTTGTGAGCACCATGAATATGAAGTTTATGAAATACGTCCTCTATGCCGTCGGCGGCATTATTGTCATATTTGCACTGTTACTCACAACGGTCGCAATCTTCGTCAAACCAAACGATTACAAACCATTGATCGTCAAGCTGGTGCAGGAAAAGAAACAACGCACCTTGAATATCGAGGGCGATATCAAGCTGAAGCTGTTTCCGCAAATTGGCTTGGATTTAGGTAAGACGCATTTATCCGAGCATCAATCGTCACAAGAGTTTGCTGCGCTGGATAGCGTGCAGTTGTACGTGGCTTGGTTGCCGTTGTTGCGCAAAGAATTGGTGGTGCATAAGGTCAGCTTGGTCGGTGCCAAGGCGAAGCTGGTGCGCAATGCGGATGGAAGCACCAATATCGATGATTTGCTCAGCAAGGATGATAAGTCCGAACAAATCAAATTCGATATCGACAGTGTGAAAGTGTCGCAGAGCGCGTTGAGTTTCGATGACCGTATGGCTAAACGCAAACTAGCGATCAGCGAATTTGAAATGAGCAGTGGTCGCATCAAAGATAATACGCACACCGATATCAAGCTCGACTTCAAGCTCAACGGCGATAACCCAAAACTCGCAACGCATATCAGCCTCGATAGCGGCTTGTTGTTTGCGTTGGAAACCAAGCATTACGTCGTGGATGGGTTGGATTTAAAAGTGACCGGCGAAGCGGCCGGTATCAGTCAGCTCGATCTGCATGCGCAAGGCGATATCGATGCCAAGTTAAACCCGCAAGAAATTCTGTTGAAGGGGCTTAAGCTGAGCCTCAAAGGCAAGCGCGCATCCGACCAACTGGATCTCACGCTGGATGCGCCTAAACTGGTGCTGACTGCCGATAAGGCCGAAGGTGCGAAACTGGTGTTGGATGCAAAAATTCAGCAGCCCAAAGCGAAACTGACGGCGCAACTCACGCTGCCTGATCTGACGGGCAACAGTAAAGAATTCCACGTCAGCCAATTAAAATTCACGCTCGACGGGCAGCAAGGCGACAATCAGATCAAAGGGCAATTGACGAGTCCGCTGCGCGGTAGCTTGGATGCGCAAACATTCAGCTTATCCAAATTGGCTGCTAGTTTTGATGTGAGCAATCCTAAGATGGCCAAGGGCGGCATGAAGATAGTACTGGCGGGTGATGCGCGCATTGATCTGGCGAAGCAGCAAGTTGCTGCAAATCTGCAAACGAAACTGGATGACAGCACCATCCAAGCCAAACTGGGCATGAGTCAGTTTGCCAAGCCGTCCTACAATTTTGATATTGCGATTGATCAACTCGATGTCGATCGCTATTTGCCGCCCAAATCAAAGACAGCGAAAGCTGAGCCGGAAAGCCCGATTGATTTGTCAGCGCTGAAAGCCATCCATGCCAACGGCAGCTTGAAAATCGGTACGCTTAAAGTTGCCAACCTTAAATCCAGCAATGTGCGCTTGGATGTGAAAGCAGATGGCGAGCGGGTGAGCGTGAGTCCGCTTTCTGCAAATTTGTATCAAGGCACGATGCAGGGTGCATTATCTGCTACGGCTAGCGCCAGTCCGTCGCTGAGTCTGCAACAGCAACTCACCGGCATTAGTATTGGGCCGCTACTCAAGGATTTGGCTGATAAGGATTTAATCGAAGGGCGTGGCAATGTTGCGTTGAATATCAAAACCCAAGGCACCACGGTGAGCGCCATGAAAAAAAACTTGGGCGGTAGCGCCAACGTACGTTTGCACGATGGTGCGATCAAAGGCATCAACATCGCCGCGAGTTTACGCAGTGCGCAAGCAAAGCTTGGCATGCAGAGTGATAGCGGCAGTCAGGACGCGGCGAGTAACGAAAAAACCGATTTCTCCGAGTTGACGGCTAGCTTCACCGTTAACCATGGAGTGGCACACAACGAAGATTTAGATGCCAAATCACCGCTGCTGCGCCTTGGCGGTAAGGGCGACATCAATATTGGCGCAGGCAGTATGGATTATCTTGCCAACGCCACCGTGGTTGGCTCCTTGGAAGGCCAGGGCGGAAAAGAGATGGCGCAGTTGAAAGGCATCCCGGTGCCGGTGCGTATCTATGGCGCATTCGATGCGCTCAAATACAAGCTGGATGTCAACGCACTGATCAAAGGCACGGCCAAGGCCAAGTTGGATGAGAAAAAAGAAGAGCTGAAAGAAAAAGCCACCAAGAAATTATTTAAAGGCTTATTTGGGAAATAAAGCCTATTCTGTGACGTAGTTCACGGAATTTAAGTTTAACCACGCCTAGAATTTCAACTCCTTATTTGTTTTTGGAGTTGGCAGTATGAAATTCGAAGCACGGCAGCCATTCACGCAAATCACGCCGGTATCCACGGGCTTTAACTATCGCGGCCCAGAACAAAATTTGAAGTCTTTACAAAGCCCATCCGATGCGCAGCCAACGCGTGCGATGCTCGACTTGTTGGCGGGCGATTTATGTCTGGAAAAGTTGTTTGCTCGGTCATGTGGTGCCGACAACCCGCCAAGTACGTCACGTCCCCGATGAACAATTCAGCCGCATAGTGTAAGCTGCGAATCGTTTTTTTGTATGCAGCTTATGTCAATCTCACCACACCCCAACTTTGCGCAACACCTGATCGCCTGGCATAAACAACATGGTCGCCATGATTTGCCCTGGCAAAACACCCGCGATCCTTATCGCATTTGGGTATCCGAAATCATGTTGCAACAGACGCAAGTTGCGGCAGTCATCCCCTATTACCAGCGCTTCCTGGCGCGATTTCCCGATATTTCCAGCCTGGCTTTGGCGCCGATAGACGATGTGCTAGCGCTTTGGAGTGGCTTAGGCTACTACGCGCGAGCGCGTAACTTGCATACGGCCGCACAGTGGGTTGTCACATGCTACGCGGGAAATTTTCCGCAGCGCGCAATAGACATCGAGTCTTTGCCCGGCATCGGACGCTCTACGGCGGCGGCCGTTGCGGCTTTTGCGTTTGGCGAGCAAGGCGCCATTCTGGATGGCAATGTGAAACGTGTGCTGGCGCGTTGCTTCGGTATTGCGGGTTATCCGGGCGAGCAAGCGGTGCAGAAGCGTTTGTGGGCGCTGGCCGAAGCGTTACTGCCGGAAACGCAGATTGAGATTTATACCCAGGCATTAATGGATTTGGGGGCGACAATTTGCGCGCGTGGTAAGCCACGTTGTGACCATTGTCCGATGCAAGCCCTGTGTGTCGCACATCAGACCGGGCGCACGGCTGAGCTACCGACGACCAAGCTAAAAGCGGTGTTACCGTTGCGCGAAACCGTGTTCCTGATCTTGCAGCAAGGCGGTGAGGTATTGCTGGAAAAGCGCCCGGCCTCAGGTATCTGGGGCGGACTCTGGAGTTTCCCGGAAATTGAGCCTGAAGCCATTTTGCAAACGCAGTTGATGCAGCGCTTCGGCGTGGAAGCGCAACGCGCAAAGGCCTTGGAGCCGCTGGCTCATACCTTTACGCATTTTCATTTAACTATACGCCCGCTCTGGGTGGAAACGACAACGCCGCTGGTGTCTAAGCCCGGACAAGTTTGGCTAACGCTGGAAGACGCGCGCGGTGCAGCGATTCCAACAGCAGTACGAAAATTGTTAGATCAACTAAGTATCCACTACCGATAAGGTGGAATCGTAGAATTGGAAGTTGTTGCGCCCGGCCTTTTTAGCGCGATACAAGGCGACATCTGCGTGTTTGAGAAGGGTAAAAATTTCGGTGCCATCATCCGGAAACAAGGCAATGCCGATGCTGATAGTTGCTGTTAATGTATGCCCTTTTAGGGTGCAGGGTTGTTCCAGTGTATGTAGTATTTTGGTGGCTAGTTGGATGGCGTCGTGCTTCGAAGCGATGTGCGGCAGGGCCATCGTAAATTCATCGCCACCTTGACGCGCGACGATATCGCCAGCACGGAGTAAGGAGTGTAAAGTTTTGGCGATATATTTCAGCAATAGATCGCCGACATCATGGCCAAGGGTGTCGTTGACTTGCTTGAATTTATCGAGGTCAAGAAACAGTACCGCCATTTTCGTTTGCGTACGTCGTGCATCCGCTAGCGCTATATTCAATAATTCATCGAACATGATGCGATTCGGTAGACCCGTTAAACCATCATGTGTCGCTAGATGCTCAATGTGCTCGGCTTTAATTTTTCGCTCTGTGATATCGGAAAAAATTGCGATATGGTGAGTGATGTCACCGTGCGCGTTTTTTGCTGCATTAATAGTGAGCCATTCGGCAAACACTGCGCCGTCTTTGTTGCGGTTCCATATCTCGCCCTGCCAGAAACCATCAGTTTCGATAGCCTGCCAAAGTTTTTGATAGAAAGCGGGATCGTGGCGACCGGAACTGAGTATCTTGGGGTTTTTCCCCACAATATCTTCAGGGGTATAGCCGGTGATATTCGTAAAAGCTGGATTTATCGCAAGAATCTTATTATTCAGATCGGAGATTAAAATTCCATTACTGCTGGCATTAAATACACTTGCAGCTAAGTGGCAATCGGGATGTTTGTGGGTACGCCAATCGATGAATGTCGATGCCAATGCCGCTACTATAATAGCGGCGATCCACTGAACATCAACTGCTAGCCATAGCATCAATAGTGCTGTGCAAAGCAGGCTCATTTGCGCGTAGATTCTCAACATGAACAATGGTAAAAATACCCCTTAACCCGTATAACACCATCTTACGTTCCATCATAGTCGGCAAAAAGAGGCAAGAACTGAAATGAAATATACCGATTTACGAGATTTTATCGTCCAGCTCGAGGCGCAAGGTGAGCTAAAGCGGGTGGCTATCGCGGTTGACCCTCATCTTGAAATGACGGAGGTTTGCGACCGCGTATTGCAAGTCGGTGGACCGGCCATCCTGTTTGAGAAACCTACGGGCCATAGCATTCCGGTGCTGGGCAATTTGTTCGGCACCGCACGCCGTGTGGCGTTGGGGATGGGCGAGGACGACGTCGCCAGTCTGCGCGAAGTGGGAAAGCTGCTAGCTTTCCTCAAAGAGCCTGAACCGCCAAAAGGTTTGAAAGACGCCTGGGATAAGCTTCCGCTATACAAGCAAGTATTGAATATGGCACCCAAAGAAGTCGGCCGCGCGCCATGCCAAGACATCGTGTGGGAAGGCGATGACGTCGATCTCGGGCGCTTGCCGATTCAAACCTGCTGGCCGGGCGATGTTGCACCACTGATCACTTGGGGCTTGGTAGTCACCCAAGGCCCGCACAAACCGCGACAAAATCTAGGTATCTATCGCCAACAAGTCATCGCCAAAAATAAAGTGATCATGCGTTGGCTAGCGCATCGCGGAGGCGCTTTGGACTTCCGCGATTTCTGCAAACAGCACCCCGGCGAGAAATTTCCGCTGGCCGTGGCTTTGGGTGCTGATCCGGCAACCATCCTCGGCGCGGTAACACCGGTGCCCGATAGTCTGTCCGAATACCAATTCGCCGGCTTATTGCGCGGCGCAAAAACCGAAGTCGTGAAATGCGTGAGTTGCGCGTTACAAGTGCCAGCGAGCGCCGAAATCGTGCTCGAAGGTTATATCGATCCCGAAGAAACTGCGCTGGAAGGTCCGTATGGTGACCATACCGGTTATTACAACGAACAAGAAACTTTTCCCGTGTTCACCATCACGCACATCACCATGCGGCAAAATCCGATCTACCACAGCACCTACACCGGCAAGCCGCCGGATGAGCCGGCGATCTTGGGTGTGGCGTTGAATGAAGTGTTCGTGCCGCTGCTGCAAAAACAGTTTCCCGAAATCACCGATTTCTATTTGCCGCCGGAAGGGTGCTCTTATCGCATGGCGGTGGTGAGCATGAAGAAACAATATCCTGGTCACGCCAAGCGCGTGATGTTTGGCGTGTGGAGTTTCTTACGTCAATTCATGTACACGAAATACATCATCGTGGTTGACGATGACGTGAATATCCGCGATTGGAAAGAAGTGATTTGGGCACTCACTACCCGCGTCGATGCCGCGCGCGATACGCTCATTGTTGAAAATACGCCGATCGATTACCTCGATTTCGCCAGCCCGGTATCAGGACTCGGCAGCAAGATGGGCATCGATGCGACCAATAAATGGAAAGGCGAAACCACGCGCGAGTGGGGTACGCCGATTAAGCGCGATGCAAATGTGGTGGCGCGGATTGATGCGATCTGGCGGGACTTAGGGTTGTAAAAAAACTGGGGTTGTAAAAAAACTGCTTACCACAGAGACACAGAGGCACAGAGGCACAGAGAAAGGCACCAAATCTTTCAACGCAAAGGCCGCAAAGACGCAAAGAAAACCACGGAATTTTTGCGGCCTTTGCGTTTCAGGTTTTAGGTTTTCTCTGTGCCTCTGTGGTGAAAGGGGTGCGCGGTTTTCAAATTTAGGCTTCGTACACCACATGTCCGCCCACCAGCGTCATGCGCACCTTGCCTTGCATTTCATAGCCCATGAATGGCGTGTTGTTGCCTTGGCTCTTGAGTGCGCTGGCGGTGACGCGCCAATTCGCTGTTGGGTCGAATAGGCAGAGATCGGCGTTGTGCCCGATGCTCAAGTGACCGGCATCCAGGCCGAGGATGCGTGCCGGCGCGTTGGTGACTTTGGATAACGCATCGGTGAGCGAAATGTTATTTTCATTGGCCCATTTCAACGTCAGCGGCAGTAGCAGTTCCAAGCCGGTGGATCCGGCTTCGGCCTCGGCAAAGGGTACTTGTTTGGAATTTTCATCCACCGGCGTGTGATCCGAGCATAGCGCATCGATCGTACCCACAGCCAAGCCAGCGCGCAGACCTTCGCGGTCACGCTGATCGCGCAAGGGTGGAATCAGATTGGCATTCGCATCGAAATAACCGATGTCTCGATCGCACAAATGCGCATGATTGATGGAAATGTCGCAAGTGATGGGTAGGCCTTCCACTTTTGCCAACCGGATCAGCTCAACGCTTTCGCGGTTGGAGAGGCGGCAAACGTGCACGCGTGCGCCCGTCTCGCGCATCAGGTAAATGATGGTGGCCAAGGCTATGGTTTCCGCGCAAGCCGGAATACCGGCCAAGCCTAAGCGCGTGGCGACTTCACCGTCGTGGGCGATGCCGCCTTTGGATAAGTAGGGGTCTTGCGGTTGCAGCCAAACCGTAAAATCGAAACTGGCGGCGTACTGCATCGCGCGCATTAACAAGGTGGTATCGATTAGCGGGACATTGGCGTGCGAGAAGGCAATGCAGCCGGCATCTCGCAGTTCGGCCATTTCTGTCAGCACTTTTCCCTGTAGTCCTTGGGTGAGTGCGCCGAGTGGGTAAACGTGCGCTTGGTTCAAATTCTTAGCGCGGTACTTGAGCATTTCCACCAAGCCCGGTTCGTCCAAAACCGGTTCGGTATCGGGCGGGCAAACCAGGCTAGTGACGCCACCGGCTACGGCGGCCTGCATTTCGGATTCGAGCGTGGCGAGATGCTCATTGCCGGGTTCGCGCAGACGCACCGACAGATCGATGAGACCAGGGCAGACGAC
>JAHECG010000025.1:17735-33057 GCA_024641855.1 Betaproteobacteria bacterium
TTGTAGCGGCGGATGGTGAACATGTCGAGCAGGCCTTGCGTCGGATGCGCATGGCGGCCATCGCCGGCATTGACTACGTGAATATGTGGCGCGACGTGGCGTGCGATCAAATGCGCTGCACCGGATTGCGCATGGCGTACTACGAACATATCCGCACCCATGGCCGCGAGATTATCGACGGTATCGAGCAAGGTCTCACCTTTGGATTGAGACGAGGCGCTGACATTCAGATTCACGGTATCGGCGGAGAGGCGTTTGGCTGCGATCTCGAAGGTGGTGCGGGTCCTTGTCGAGGGCTCGAAAAACAGATTGAAGATCGACTTGCCGCGCAACAAGGGGACTTTTTTCACTTCGCGCTCACCGACCGAAACAAAAGATTCGGCGGTGTCGAGAATGGAATGGATCAGCTTGGCGGACAAGCCTTCGATGGTGAGTAAGTGGCGCAGGGCGCCGTCTTCGGAGAGCTGCGGGTTCTGTGTCATCTCAGCGTTCGTGTAGGCTCAGCTTCAGTTGGTTATTCGGACCCAGGGTGACCTGGATATTTTGGTTTGCGGTGAGGTCGAGACTGGCGCCGACTAGATCTGCCGTAATCGGCAGCTCGCGCCCGGCGCGGTCGATCAATACCACAAGTTCGATCATCGCCGGACGACCATAGTCGAACAGTTCATTCATGGCCGCGCGTATGGTGCGTCCAGTATGTAGAACGTCATCGATCAGAATGATATGCGCGTCTTCCACTTCAAAGGGAATATCGGAAGGCCGCACTTGGGGGTGCAACCCGATGCTGCTGAAATCATCGCGGTAGAAAGAAATGTCGAGCGTACCAAACGGCAAGGTATCGCCCAGCATCTGCTGTAATTTTTGGGCGACCCAGACGCCACCGCTATGGATGCCGACTAAAGCTGAGTTAGGGCGTAAGCGTGGCTTGATTGCCGCCGCGAGTTGTTGCACTAGGAGTTCAGGGTCAGGTAGTTGCATGATGGTCGAAGTAGGATTGCAAAATACGTTGTGCGGCCAATTGATCGATTAAGTGTTTATCTTTTCGACCGCCGCGACCGAAGCTGCGTAACATTGTATGCGCTTCTGCTGAAGTTAGGCGCTCATCGACCAGCGACGTGGGTAAATTAAAGCGGCTTTCCAATTGCTTGGCAAAGCCACGGCAGCGCGCACTCATGGCATGTTCGCTACCGTCCAAGTGGCGCGGCAGCCCGACCACCAACTGTACCGGCTGCCATTCCATAATCAGTTTCCCGACGGCCTGCAAGCGGGTGTCGGTGCGTGTTGCCTGGATGGTGGTCAGTGGATGTGCCATTTTTAAACTGGATTCGCCCATGGCGACGCCAATACGTTTTTCTCCAAAATCGAATGCGAGTAGCGTGCCATTAATATTCGGCATATCAGGCGTGCCCCACATCCTCCGATAAGTTGACGGTATCGATCCCGAGTAAGTGCATCGCGGCATCGAAGCGCGCTTCCAGTGGTAGATCGAAAATCAAGCTGGTGTCGGCGGCCACGCTTAACCAGGCATTGAGCGACATTTCATGCTCTAGTTGTCCGGGTGCCCAACCGGCGTAGCCCAGCGTGACGAAAAATTTGTTTGGCCCTTCGCCGCGCGCTACGGCTTCCAGAACATCTTTGGAAGTTGTCAGCCCGATTTCATCGTTCACGCGCAAGGTGGATTGCCACTCGCCAGCCGGTTGATGCAAGACAAAGCCGCGATCCATTTGCACCGGGCCGCCAAAGTGCACTTGGATATCACCAATTTCGGTTTGGGTGGTGGGTATTTCGATTTGTTCCAGCAAGGCGGACAAGGTGAGATCGACCGGGCGCGTGAGCACGATCCCTAAAGCACCTTGCTCATTATGTTCGCAGATATAGGTCAGAGACTTGGAAAAATAGGGATCCGCCATGTTGGGCATGGCGATCAAGAAGTGGTGCGTGAGGTTTACATTTTCCATGGGGCTGCCATTTGTGGCATATTGTACCGGCCTCACCGCCGTGGCACAAACGCCTACCCGCAGTGGGGGAAAGAGTGATTAATTTTAGGAGATCGAAATTGCAAAACGCACCGTATGAAGCGCAGGTAGAAGAAGGTAAAGAATATTGGTATTGCGCTTGTGGCAAGAGCAAAACCCAACCCTGGTGCGATGGTTCACATGCAGGTAGCGGCGTCGAGCCGATTTCCTTTGTCGCTGAGAAGACAGAAACCGTTTGG
Source organism: Betaproteobacteria bacterium (assembly GCA_024641855.1). Taxonomy (GTDB): domain Bacteria; phylum Pseudomonadota; class Gammaproteobacteria; order Burkholderiales; family Thiobacteraceae; genus RBG-16-58-11. Next base: position 19,951 of record JAHECG010000025.1, read on the forward strand.
CTGTGTGGCTGCCGTATGAGCGAGACCTTGCCCTTTTGCGATGGCTCGCATAACGAGTTGTAGGTTTGGGGTGTGTGGTTCCTCTGCGGTTGACCGTTGTTTATGCTTGTCTCGCCAGTTGCGCAATAATCTGCGGTAAATCCAGCGGTACAAAAAACTCAAATGCGCGGCCGGATTTTTTCTCCTGCAATAAACCCAAGCGCGCCAGATGCAGCAAATCCTGTCGCGCCGTGGCGTATGCCACGTTGTGCGAGCGTTGATGGCTTTCGATGGTGTAGGGTTCGCTGCGTCCCTTGAGTGCGCCGCTAAGGAGGGCGAGTTGGCGCGGATTGATTTTTTCACGCTCCTGGAAAGAACCAAGAAGCGTTTTGACGTGCTGTATTTCCTGTTGCCTTTGCGCCAAATAATTGCGTAGCGCATGTAGCGCATCCTCGATGACGCGCAAGTGATATAGGATGAAATAGGTGGCATCGCCGCCATCGGTTTCGGTGTGAAGATACGCACGCTTGTACTGCGCAGGTGCTTTGTGCAGGATGTCCGAAATCGACACGTATTCCATCAAGCGATAGCCTTGGCGTAGCATGGACCAGTAAAAGATGGCGCGTGCGGTGCGTCCATTGCCATCGGCAAAGGGGTGGTTGTAGCCCAACATGAAATGCAGCAGGGTGGCGCGGATCACGGGGTGGTAATACGGTTCGTCGTCCTCGGTTTGGTTGGCGAAATCGCAAAAGGCTTGCATGCGAGCTGCCAATTCTGAATGCGATGGCGGTATATGCAATGTTTTCCCGCTTTCATCGACTACGCGCACCTCATCATCATGACGATACTCTCCTACCTCGGCAGGATTTTGCAGGGTGCCGTGGGTGGCGGTACGGTGAATGGCGCGAATGATATCTGGCGTTAAGGGGGCCTCAAGCAGGGTGCGCACTTGTTTCAACGCGGCAAAGTTGTTGCGGATCATGCGCTCCGAGTTGTCGCGCGGATCGCGTCCGCTGCGCAGCATTTCCTCGGCAACGCGGCGCGTAGTGGAAGCGCCTTCCAATTGGCTGGAGGTGATCGCTTCTTCCATGAGCTGATTGAACAGATAACGGTCGCGTTCGTCAGGGTCCACTCGGGTATTGCCCAGGAGATCCGCCCCGCCGGCATGGCGATCGATAAAACGCAATGCCTTTAACGTGGGCTCGGTTAACACATAGCTAAAGGCAGCGCCGGCCTTGTCCTGTAAGGGAAGCGGTCGCGCAAGCCGCATGCGCCCAAATTTGAGCAATAACCACCATTCCTCATGATTGAGTTCGGCGCTTGGCAAAGGGCGGTGGCGCAATTCATCCCAGTGCAAATAGCGCATATCGTTGCCAGCGGCTCCGGGGTTCAGCATCAGTTCGGTGATGCGTTCCGGCATGATCTTCTGAAACAAGTTTGGCAAGGCTGGCGGCGATTCTGGAAGTTTCATAATTATCAATACCGTTTTAATTGATAATTAATTCTACGGAACTCTAGATAATTTATCTATCAAAAGATAAATTATTGATATATAAATTATGGTTTGTTTTTTTGTAAAACATGTAATTACTTGTATTGTTTAAACTATATTTAAATTAATGTTTTTTTCTAAGCCGTTTATTATCAATAATATGTATCTCTGATAATACTGCTTAGGGTGAAAAGTATTAAAAATTATATTGTTGATAGTTAAACGCTAAACCTCAATATGCTGCCGCCAACACCTCCGCCACGCAGCAGGTCAGGCGTTGCGCATAGTCCAGGTGCAAAAACTCATTCGGCCCATGTGCATTGGAATGTGGGCCGAGTACGCCAGTTATGACGAACTGCGCTTGCGGGTATTGCTGGCCCAGCATGCTCATGAAGGGAATCGTGACACCTTCGCCTAAGTAGGCTGCGGCTTTGTCGAAATGGTGTTGCGATGCCTGCGCCAGCGCTTTGCCGAGCCAGGGGGCCTGTGGAGGCGCACTCCAGCCGGTGGCGGCCTGTTCGATGTCGAAGGTCACGCTGGCTTGGTGGGGCGGTTCGGCTTCCAGTGTTTGCTTTAAAGTCTGCGCGGCTTGCGTGGCATCGACGGCGGGCGGTAGACGTAGCGACAGTTTCAGTGCGGTGCTTGGACGCAGCACATTGCCGGCGCTGGCTAAGGTTGGCAGGCCATCGGCACCGGTGACGGATAGCGTGGGGCGCCAGGCGCGATTGAGTACCAGTTGAGTAATATCGCTGGTGAGCGGTTCGGTAGCCCCGTGGAACGGAAATTTTTCATGGATCGATCGCCCTAAAACCTGTGCCGCTTGCGCTGCTTGACGTTCACGCTCTTCGGGAATTTCGGCGTGAAAGGCGGTTAGACGAATTATTCCAGTGGTTTCATCTTCGATGCGCGACAGCAGTTGGCGCGCAATCCGAAAACTGGATGGCACCACGCCGCTGGCATCACCCGAGTGCACCCCTTCGGTCAGAACCGAGACCCGCAGTGTGCCCCCAACCATGCCACGCAGGGACGAAGTGTTCCACAGTCTTTCGTAATCTCCGCAGCCGGAATCTAAACCGATGACCAAGTCCGGCACGCCGATGCGGGGTGCTAACGTCTCCATATAGGCGGGTAAATCCGGGCTACCAGATTCTTCGCTAGTCTCGATGAGCACAACGCAGCGCGGGTGTGACACGGCTTGGGCTTGCAACGCGGCGATGGCGGCGAGTGCGGAAAATATTGCATAGCCGTCATCCGCGCCGCCGCGACCGTACAACTTGCCGTCTTCGATTACCGGCTGCCAAGGGCTTAAGTCGTCACGCCAGCCGGTCATTTCGGGTTGTTTGTCCAAATGGCCATAGATCAGGACGTTTGAGTGCGCGGGCTCCTTTTGATCACGCTCCAGTAATGGCGGGGGGCGCGTCTCGCCGAGAAACTCCGGGATGTCGATCATGATGGTCGGCGTTCTCCCTTCTAGGCGCACGATTTCAATTTGCATCCCGGCGATGGCTTGCTTGCGCGCCCAATTGACGGCCAAGTCCACGGCGCGATCGATGTGCCCGTGTGCTTGCCAATCCGGGTCAAATAGCGGCGATTTGGCGGGGATGACAATGTATTCTGTTAGTTGCTGGATGATCTCAGTTTGCCAATGTCGGGCGATATCTTGAGCCAGCCTTGAGGTGTCCATGTTGTTCCTTCGTAACTGCTGATATTTTTCATCAGCGTATCGTTTTTTGAGCTGCTTTCGCTAGACGTAAAACTTAAACATTGTTTTTAATGATGTAATTAATGAATATTTAATTGTAGATTTACTAATCTCATATAGAATATTATTTTTGAGGTGAAATTTAATGCGCTACATACTATTGTTATTATCGCTTGGACTCGCCTTCGGCATTAGCGATCCCAGCATAGCCAAGCAACCCAAAGTCAAGCCGACCCTATTTGTGATGCAGATGACGGTCGCTGAAGAATTGCAGCAACGGCGCGCGCTACTGCAAATTGCTAAGGTGCTGGAAGATATTGGACCGGACAAAGTAAGGGTAGAAGTCGTGGCCTATGAAGGCGGAATCTTATCGCTGCTCGCCAATAATGCAAGTACCGCAAGTTTGGTGGCGTCTTTGCACCGCCAAGGCGTTAAATTTAAAGCATGTCGTATCAGCATGAAAGCCTCGGATCTGAGTGATGCAGACTTCCCCTTGGAAGTGGAGTTCGTGCCAGCTGGCGCACCCGAAATGATTCGTTTGCAACTGCAAGGAGCGCGCTATTGGAGACCTTAAGTCAAGACTTGGACGAGGATGATAAATCATCCGCCGAACAGGTAAGAGTGACCATTGTGGATGCCGCCGAAGCGCGCTTTGCTGAGTTCGGCTACCTTAAAACCACGCTCAATGAGATAGCAACTGAAGCGGGCATGTCGGCTGCCAATCTGTATCGATTTTTTGAAAACAAGCTGGATATAGCCGCGGCGGTGGCAAGACGTTTGTTGGCGCAGCGGGAAACCGCGCTGCGCGAAGCGTTGCAGAACGAAACAACAGCCGAGACGCAACTGCAAGCTTACATTTTGACGGCGCTACGCTTTGATCGGGAATTGTTAGATAACGCCCCACCGCTGGCACGTATGCTGGAAAAACTGTTGGAGGAGCGCAAAGATTTAGCGACATTGCATCGCAAGGCGCGGCAGGAGTTATTGTCGGGCTTGATTCAATCCGGCATGGACAGTGGGGTATTAGTGTCGGGCGACGCCCCCCAGATTGCGCAGACCTTGCGTGCCGCCTTGATGTTATTCGAGACCCCGGTACTGCACCGACAATACCCGCAGGCTGAAATCGAGCGCTTGGCGTTGCAGGTCGTGGCGGTCTTGTTGCAAGGATTAGCGGCGGAAGTCGTTTGAATACGGAAACGCCAGCTGCGTTGGTTTGGTTTCGGCGTGATTTGCGCGCCTTTGATCATGCGGCTTTATCGCGCGCATTGCAGACGTATACGCGGGTCTATTGCGCCTTTGTATTTGACGCCGATATTTTGGAAGCGCTGGAGGATCGTGCCGACCGCCGGGTGGAGTTTATCTGGCTCTCAGTGAAAGAGCTCGATAGTGCATTGCGGCAAATGGGCGGCGGCTTAATCGTGCGACATGGACGCGCGTGTGAAGAACTGCCGCGCTTGGCCCGCGATTTGGGCGTGCATGCGGTTTTCACGAATCGTGATTACGAGCCACAAGCGATCCGGCGCGATGCTTCGGTAGCGGAAACATTGGCGTTAAGCGATATCGAATTTCACCTATTCAAAGACCAAGTGATCTTTGAACGGGACGAAATTTTAAGTGGCAGCAATCGTCCTTATAGTGTTTACACGGCCTATAAAAACGCATGGTTGAAACGGCTTACGGATGCAGATCTACAAATGCATCCAATCGCCGAGTTGGCGGGAAATTTGGCGCTGCCGCCAGAAAATACCATCCCTAACCTAAATGCCCTGGGATTTATTGGTAGTGATTTGGCGCGTTTAGATATTAAAGCGGGCATGTCGGGTGCGCGCGAAGCCTGGGGGCAGTTTGCGACGCGGCTGGTGGATTATGAGGAAACGCGGAATTTCCCCGCGTTGGATAACACGTCGCGACTGGGCGTACATTTGCGCTTTGGCACGCTATCGATTCGCACATTGGCGCGCCACGTTTATTACGCTGCGGGAAAAGGTACGCAAGTATGGTTATCGGAATTGATTTGGCGCGAATTTTTCCAGATGATCTTATTTCATTATCCGCGCGTGACACAGAATGCCTTTCGTACAGAATTTGATGCGATTGTTTGGGATGATCGCGAGGATCATTTTCAGGCATGGTGTGCAGGTCGGACAGGGTATCCGATAGTCGATGCCGCAATGCGGCAACTGAATCAAACTGGATTTATGCATAATCGGCTGCGGATGATTGCGGCTTCTTTCCTGGTCAAAGATCTGCATATTCATTGGCTGAAAGGCGAACGCTACTTCGCGCGCAAATTACTCGACTACGATTTGGCCTCGAATAACGGAAATTGGCAATGGGCGGCATCCACAGGTTGTGATGCACAACCCTATTTCCGTATTTTTAATCCGATCACCCAATCGCAACGTTTTGACCCGGAGGGCGTGTTTATTAAGCGCTTTATCCCGGAGTTGGCTGGGTTGGAGACAAACGTCATTCATGCGCCTTGGCAGTTATTGCCGATTGAGCAACAAGCCTGCGGGGTTCTGCTCGGACGCGATTATCCGATGCCGATTGTCGATCATGAGGCTGCTCGGGCCAAAGCCTTGGCATTATTCAAAGCTGTCCGGGCGGATGCAGCATAAAGACAAATCAACATCGCACGCTGATGACGGAAATTCATGAATTGCGGTTCTATCCGTAGGTTATGTCCTATATTTATACTAGAGTACCCAGTAATTATCGGTATTCTTAAATTCGATCTCGAAGCATATAAATACGCATAACATAGAATCGTATAAACCCCCGCAGTTCAAATTTCGATGGCATTTGGGGTGGCTGAAGTTTATGCGGTAAAAGGGTTAGGGGTATGCAAAAACCAAGCAGGCGAACTAATGATCGGCAGGAGTACAGTGAACGTCGTGCCGTTTCAGATCGTCGGCACGACGCCCATTGGTCTTCAGCAACACGCATCCCCGGCTGGCCAGAGCAGAAAGTCCAATTTCTGACGCGTTATTTGTTTCTCGTGTTGGGGGTTGTGTTCTTCAATTTTTCGGGCGAATTCAAACCAACTTGGCTCACCTTGCAGCAGCTCAATGTTGCGTTCGGTCTCTATTTCATCATTAATAGCCTCGGTTTTACGCATGCGCGTATGTATACAGACTCGACCGCACGTTACCGAGCGGCGATGTGGATTGATGTTGTTTTGGTCTCGTTGTGTGTGTTGCACGATCCCTACAGTATCCCGCCTTCGTTGCTGGTGTTTATCATGGTGGTGCTAGGTAACGGCATGCGTTATGGCATGCGTTTGTTCGGTGAAGCCCTGACGGGTTGTTTCGCCGGCGCCATGCTTGCACTGAGCTTGCGGAATATTGGTAGTGCTGAGGGGCTAACGCCGGGCGTGCTGTTTTTGAATTTGTTCGGCGGCATTATTTTGATTTACGCTTATATCTTGATGAGCCGTATCGAAGCGTCTCGCAGCGAATTGGAGCGGCAAAGCAGCATAGACTCCTTAACCGGATTAATGAACCGGCGAGCTTTGTTTGATGTCGCGGATCAATTATTCAGGCGTTTGGGGTTGGATAAAAATCTTGTGATGATGTTTGCCGATTTAAATAAGTTCAAGGCGGTAAATGATACCTATGGTCATGCCGCAGGCGACGAAGTGCTTAAAGAGTTCGCGATGATCTTACGAGACTGTATGCGCGGCTCCGACATTGCCGCACGTTTTGGCGGCGATGAATTCGTGTTGTTGTTACCTAATACGGCGTTGGCGGAAGCCGTTATCGTGGCGGAGCGTCTGCAAGCGCAAACCGTAGCCTTGGCGCAACGCAAACAGATCGATTTGAGTGTCAGTATCGGCATTGGCGAAGCGCCGACGCATGGAAACGATTTGGCGACGCTGTTGGATCAAGTCGATCAAGCCATGTATCGCTCTAAATCCGATGGCAACTGTAGCAGTTTGAATTGCTTAGGCGGGGCAACGCCGCAATAGCGCTATTGGCTGGTAGCAAGTTGGTCGGAGCGGGTGAAGCTCCAAGTGCGCGTGATGTCGAGAATGTCATACTCTTTGCGGATATCGTCCGGAAATGGCGCATAAGGTGCGGCCATTTTAACAATTCTAATTGCTGCTTGATCCAAGATTGTAGAACCGGAAGAGCGGTGTATTTCAACGTTTTCGATGCTGCCATCGGCGCGAATGCTCAGCGTGATTTGCAGTGTTCCGTAGAGTTTTTTCTGGCGCGCTTCTTCCGGATAATTCAAATTCCCAACGCGCTCCACTTTTTGGCGCCAGCTTTCCACATATTGCGCATAGCGAACATCCTGGGTGCGGGCGCCGATACTTTTACGTTTAGGGCGACTTTGATACGCATTATGATCGCGGTCGATTTGCGCTTCGAGGCGAGCAATTTGCAGGCTACGCGACATGATGTCGATTGCGTCTGGGGTTTGGCCAGATGTACTTTTCTCGCGCGTAGGTGGTGCTGGTTGCCCAAGTTCCGGTAGGGATTTTATTTGCGTGAGCAAGCGGGCCTGCTGCTGTTCCTTTGCCTGCACTTGTTGCATGCGAGTCTTTAACTCGGGTTGTGGCTCTGCGTCTTTTTGCAGCGGGAAAGGCGTGGTGGCGACCGCTTTGGCATCGGTGTTGCCGCCACCATCTAGATTGGCTTGGGCTAAGGCGTCGGCCTTTACCGGGCGGCGTGCAGATTTGCTGTTGACTAAAACGACTTGCAAGGCGGATGCGCTGCTGTCGTCGTTTTTGCGTGCGCCATTGCTGAAGTGCACCAATAACAAAAGGCCGTGCAGCAACAGTGAGATAATCAGAAAGTAAATAAGGTAGTGCGGTTGCGTGCGCGGTGCGCTATACAACTGCGAATAAGCAATATTGAGAGGGCGGTTTTGGCCCAAGACTGCGCTCATTTCAAAAGGCTGTTCTGCATTGTTGCATTGTAAAGATTAAGCCAGGCTCATGCTAGACCGGCAAATGGGCAACTCAGTTCCAAGGTCAACAAGTCGATGTCGCGTAGCGTGAGTTTGACGCGGGTGCCAGAGGGGGATTCGGGTAGGGCAATGGCCTTAACGACTAATGGCACATTCTCCAGGCGCACCAAATTTTCGCGGATGACGGCGCCGGTAACCTCGCTAATCCCTTCTTGCTGAAAATAGCGCAGTACCCAATATTTTTCCATCTGGCGTTGGAAGTCATTGTAAGCGTCGTAAGCTTGCTCAAAGGCGAACACGGCGCCTTCTAACGCCTCAGTTTTTACCGCATAGGGCGGAGACTCACCACGCACCCAAGCGATCAATTGGCGTTGATTGACGAGGTCAATATAGCGCCGCAAGGGCGAGCTGGACCAAGTGTAATGCGCAACGCCCAAGCCTTGGTGACCCAAGGGCTCCGTCGTCATGCGCGTCTTACCGCTGGTTTGGGCACGGTATATCGCCGCGATATTGTTTCCCGCCAGCGAATCACCCCAGCGGCTATTGGCTAGAATCATCATTTCCGCAACGACTTTATCGATCGGCGTGCCGCGCATGCGGTGCGAGATCTGTACTCGGTCTTCGATCACTTTGAAGCTATATTCCGGGATCAAGCCACGGCCATTGTCTTTGACGCCGCGCAACACTTCCAGATGATTGGCAAATTGCCACAGCCATTCCAATTCAGTGCGATACGCATAATCGCTGCCTTGGCCGATGGTTTCGGCATTGAACAGCGGTTCGAGTTGTTCATGGCGCAAATTGGCGGCGATGGTGACTTGCTCGACGCGACTTTCCATTGTGCGCACACTGAAGTCCGGCGCAATGGTCAGATACAAGGATAGCGCCGGGCAGGCGCTGCCTTGTTTGAGTGTGAAGACTTCAACCACACTATCCGGCAGCATGGTGATTTTTTGGCCCGGCATATACACGGTGGATAAGCGTTGGCGCGCAATGGCTTCCAAGGAAGTATCGCGGGCGATGCCTAAAGCCGGTGCGGCGATATGTATGCCGACAAGCGTATCGCCATTGTCGAGTTTGCGTACTGAAAACGCGTCGTCAATTTCCGTCGTGGTTTCATCGTCGATGCTGAACGCGGCAACATCGGCCAAGGGTAAATCAGTTGGAGCGGCACAGGGGATGTCTCCAGCAAACCCTGTTCCGGCGGGAAACCATTCGCGCAAGAAACGCTGCAAATGAAAGTCGTGGGTAGAGGGTATCGCGCCGCATTTCGCCAACAGATGTAGTGGGCTCAAGCCACAGGCAATGGCGGCTTGTTCTAAAGCTTTGGTCTCAAGGGCGCTCTTTTCGGGGGCATAGAGTAATGCCGGTAAGTGTGCTGGAAACTCTAGCGGCAAATGAAAACTGCGCAATTCTTCGACGTAGCGCGCAAGCAATGCGGCTTGTTGGCGTTTACGCTCCTCGCTGGCGAGCGCCGCTTTGAGTGCATCCGGTGGCGCGGCCTTATAGCGGCCTTTGCCTTTTTTGTAGAAATACATCGGCGCACTGTGCAGGCGCAACAGCAAACCCGCTGTTTCAACCGAATTAGGCGCGTGACCAAAATAATCGCGGCCTAGCGTTTGATGCTCGAACTCTTCCGAACCGCTGGCTTCCCACAAAAAATCGAGATCGATGCCGTCGGCCAGGGCTTGCGCGGCTTCCAGAAAACCGCTGAGCGCGGGCTCTTTGAACTGCAACAAAACATTGCCCGCTTTAATCTTGGCGCGCTTGCCGTGCAGGGTTTCGATCTGAAACGAAGTGGTGTTGTCGGCGAGGATGGTGCCGACTTTAAAGCCGCCATCCTCTTCGAAGAAAACATGCATGGGGAAACTGCCGGAAAAAGGAGCGCCAGTTTACCGGAAGGGACGTCCCGGCGAAAGCCTGGAGCAAGGCTTGGTGCGTTTGATTGCGCAGCAGGGTCTTTTCGGATTGGCGCAATGGTCTGCTCGGCTGCGCACCTAGTGTGCTTTGAGTGATAGGGCCGGTTCAAATCCAATGGGTGGTTGGTACGAGTGTACTAAGTTATTGAAATATAAAGAAAATACTTGACTCAATGAAATTCAAGACCTAACGTTGAAATGCGATGTGCGAGAACGCAACGAACTTGAGCATCGGCAACATATACCAACTAATCAAGGAGCCTGATCATGAAACAAGCACGCAGAAATTTTTTAGCAAGTAGTGTCGCGGGCAGTGCAGCGCTCGTGGCCTTGGGGGTATTGCGGCCTATCGGGGCTTATGCATCGCAGTTTAATGTGGCGGCTGCTGGAGCGAACAATTTGACGGATGCGTTCAAAAGCCTGGGGGCCAAGCAACTGAGTGACAGCCAGAGCATTTTGATTAAAGCGCCGGAGATCGCAGAAGATGGTTCCGTAGTGCCGGTAGAAGTTTCAAGTAAAGTTGTCGGTACCAGCGCGATCGCAATTCTGATCGAAAAAAACACCAACCCTTTTACCGCGAATTTCGCCATCCCGGTTGGCACCGAAGCCTATGTCGGCACACGCGTCAAAATCTCCGCCAGTTCACCGCTGCACGTCGTGGTACAGGCGGGCGATAAGTTTTATCACGCGGTGAAGCAAGTCAAAGTCACCATCGGTGGCTGCGGCGGCACTACGACTCAATCTTAATCAGGAGAACAATCATGGCAGATCCAATGAAAATTCGCGCCCTTATGGAAGGTGATGTGTGCAATGTCAAAGTGCTGATGAATCATCCGATGGAAACCGGTCAGCGCCGCGACGCCAAGACCGGACAAGTCGTTCCAGCGCATTTTATTCAAACCGTCACGGCGAGCCTGAATGGGCGTTTGGTGATGGAAGCGCAATGGAGCCAAGCAATCTCCAAAAATCCATTTTTTGGTTTTAAGGTTAAAGGCGCGCAGAAAGGCGATCGCATTACGGTGGCTTGGGTCGATAACTTGGGCGATCGAAATAGCACCGATGCGGTGATTGCTGCCTAAGTCAGTGGCCGGGGCAACCCGGTCGCTGTACGCATTCATCCCTCGGCAAATATCGAATTCATCACGTAGTCGTATGTGGGATTAGTACCGTGCTGACGCGGCGCGCGTGGTGAATTACATCCCAGGTATTCGTTGGATGTTGCTGGCCGGAAGCCGACGCCACCCTACGCCACTCTCGTAACGACAGCGTTAAAACATTCCCGTGCCAGTTCAATCGCCACCTTTGCGCAAGCGGGTAGTAGTGCGCATTTCCTTGCGCCTTCTTTCCAGCTAAAGATGACCGGCTAAAGCCAGTGGTTTGAGCCCTTGAATGGAAGATCAATAGCGACGTTGTTGGTTCATCTATCCGGAGCGACGTGTGTTGGGAGTTAAAACATCACACCGCAGGAAGCTCTACCCAAAACGTAGTGCCTACGCCATTCACGGAATCGAAGCCAATCTGGCCGTGCATGCGCTCCATGATTTCTTTTGAGATCGCAAGGCCAAGACCGGTACCGCCTTTAGCGCGGGTGTCCGAAGCATCAGCTTGTGAAAATTTTTCGAAAACATGCGACTTAAAGTTATCGGGAATCCCTTCGCCATGATCGGTTACGCTGACCCGAAAACAATTGGTCTGAACATCTACGGCAATCTCAACGATTCCGCCAGCGGGAGAAAATTTTGCGGCATTGGAGAGACAATTGGCTAATACCTGTTGGAAGCGCTCGCTATCGACATTGACAGTTCCCGACTCAATACGGCGAACCAATTGAAACGTAATTTCACGTAAGTCGGCGTAGCCTTGATTGGCGGCGATGGATTGCGCTACCAGTGGCATGAGCGACTGAGGTTCCAGCGTGATTACCATCTTCCCGGAAGCGATTTTTTCCATGTCGAGCAAATCATTGATGAGGCGGCCGAGGCGTTCACTATTTTTGTGCGCAATTTCTACAAGTGAACGTGCTTGCTCGGGTAATGCGCCAGCCACGCCACCCGTAATCAAGCCGAGTGAACCGCGGATCGAGGTGAGTGGGGTGCGCAGTTCGTGACTCACCGTTGCGACGAACTCGTTTTTGATGGTTTCTGCTTTTTTTCGTTCGGTAATATCGCTGATGAAACCATGCCAAATAATGTCGCCATTAGGTAAGCGTTCCGGGGTGGCATGGCCTTCCACCCAGATATCCCCTTTTTGCGGATGGTGCACACGATATTCAGCCTGCCACTCAGTCAGGTTGTGTGCAGAGGTTTGAATAGTTTGAGCAACGTGCGCCAGGTCATCAGGATGAAGTACAGCAAATACCGGTGTAGCGTCATCTTTTACGTCTTCTGGTGTGACGCCATAGATATTACGGATACCTTCGCTGGCATAAGGGAAACACGAGCTGGCATCGGTGCGTAGCCAGTATTGGTAAATCATGCCAGGAATGTTCAAGCCGATCTTGCGTTGACGTTCAGCCAATTCACGCGTGGCTTCGTCATGCTCGCGTATGCCATGCACCATGAACCAGCCGACGTAGGCGAGAATGACACTGAAGGCGCTGAGTGCCCAGGCCAGATTCAGCCATGTCAACGGATGATAGGCGTATACCTGGAAATCCAAGTCAAACTTGAGCCAATGTTGGCTCGCCAGAAAGCCAAGCAGGGCGACGCTCAGGGATGCGAATGCAACCAACCACCAACCGGTGCGCCCACTGAAAAACAACATCCCAGCGAACGCAAACATCACCAAGAAAACACTGCTGCCTGCCGCTGGACCAAATTGCGCGAAGCCGGCAATGCCGACAATCCAATAGATGGCCAATAGGCTAGTGGCACGCAGAGTATAGGGAAGTTGTGCGCGCATAAACCACAGCAGCCAAAATAGGGCGGTCAACACGATGTGAACGGCCATCAGCGGTTTCCAACCTAGAAATACCGCGCGCCAAAGCGATATTGCTAGTGCGGGAATAGCAACAATCGCTGCGCCAAGCAACATGCTATTGAGCAGATGGTTGCGTAAGTTGGCAAGTGATTCGGAGTGTGAGTTTGTCATAGTGACCG
>JAHECG010000026.1 GCA_024641855.1 Betaproteobacteria bacterium
TGGTGGGGCTCTCCATGATTCCGCGCGGCGAAGTCGGTTTGATTTTTGCGCAACTGGGGTTTTCTAATGGAATCTTGAATGCGGAATTGTATGCGGCGTTATTAATTGTGATTTCGCTAACGACCTTGATGCCGCCATTTGCCCTGAAGTGGGTGTATGGGCGATGGGGGGAGAAAATCTAGGTTGATGCTAGCAAGTGTAGCGAAGTCGATTGGTATATCTAAAGTCCGCACAAACGCTTGGTATCTAGATAAATTGGTTGGCGGTGGCAGTTTCGAACTGCCGACCCCTGCCGTGTGAATGTAGAAAAACTACGTGTATATCAAGTGTAGTTTTATGTTGTCAGTTACCTAATATCTTATGTTAATGGACATAAATCACACATAAACAATTAGATAGAAATTACCGATATGTGACGATATTCACCAATTAATTACGACCATAAAATCCAGTTAGATGAAAAGTGTCACAGCTTTGTTTTTATGTTTGGCGCCAAAATTTGACTATTAGCCAGTTCGCAGAGCACCGTGATTCGTAGATCTCCGCTGAGGGTATTTGCTGTTGATTTATAAACCAATTACCGTGGCGCCGTTGCAACTGTTGAACCACAAATGCACTACAAATCACAACGATTCAGGACCGCATCCCCGCAAAAGTCCCGCAAGCATCATCGAGTAACAAATCGCCAAGATTTGGAGATGCCAAGCGTCCTGTATTAGTCGCGAATGAGATCATCCGGGTGACCGGCTTATTGATGGTCTCTAAAGTGCACTGCAATCCTCTTGTAACAATTGTTTCTCATAGTGACGCCCTTCCAGATTTAATTTGATTGGTCGGGCAGAACCATGCGTTGGTTGTTTCTCATATGCATTTTCGGGTACTTGTTTGGTTCTCAGGGATTTGCAGCAGATAAGCGTGATTATCTGCTCGGTCCAGGCGATGTCGTACGGATTACGGTATATGACCATCCGGACTTAACCACAGATGCGCGCATTGCTGAAGCAGGCAATATCCAATATCCCTTGTTGGGCGATGTGAATGTAAGAGGCCGAACTGCGGCTGAAGCGGCAGAGCAAATAGGCAAGCTGTTGGATAGCGGTGGATTTGTAAAGCAGCCGCAGGTTTCAATCATGGTTTCGCAGTATCGCAGTCAGCAAATATCACTTCTGGGTTATGTGAGCAGGCCCGGAAAATATCCGATTGAACAAGCAAGTACCTTAATAGACCTGATTGCACTGGCGGGCGGGGTGTCTCCCACTGCCGGTGATACCGCCGTGTTGATGCGTTCAGATGACCCATCGCACACGCGCCGCGAGATTGATTTGGCTAAGTTGTTCGAAAAAGGAGATGCGGCGCAAAACCCAGAAGTATCAAACGGCGATGTGATCTATGTGCCACGTGAACCACGTTTTTACATCTATGGCGAAATCCAGCGAGCAGGGGCTTACCGCATCGAACGAGGTATGACAGTCATGCAGGCCTTATCGGTGGCAGGTGGGTTGACTTTGCGCGGGACGGATCGCCGGCTAAAGATTAATCGGCGCGATGGGGCGGGTGAACTGCAATCGGTCTCCGTCAAATTGGATGACATGGTGCGTCCCGATGATGTGATCTATGTTACTGAGAGCCTATTTTAGTCAATAGGACTGCTAAGGATTTGCGATGGGCTTGAATTTACATGAATTGTGGATGATCTTTCTTGCTCGCTGGCGTGTGTTCGCTGCTACGTTATTGATTACGGTCATCACCGCGACGATTGTCACCCTGCTACTACCAAAAACGTTTACTGCAACGACCTCAGTCATCGTCGATATCAAGGACGACCAATCGTTAGGTTTGCAGACCAACGGTGCGGCATATCAGCAGCCCGGATATTTAGATACGCAAGTGGAAATTATCGCCAGCCACAAGGTGGCACTCAAAGTGGTTAGCGATCTCAAACTCGCGAACAACCCGACGGCACGTGAGAATTTTGAAGATGAAACCCATGGAAAAGGCAATATCCAAGACTGGCTTGCCGATCTTTTATTGAAAAAACTTGATGTAAATAAAAACCATAGCAGTGTCGTCGAAGTGAGCTATTCCGCGCCAGATGGACGATTTGCTGCGTTAATTGCGAACGCCTTTGCACAAGCCTATATCGATACCAATTTGGAATTACGTGTCGAGCCTGCGCGTCAGTCCTCGCAATGGTTTAACGGCCAATTGAAGCAGTTGCGCGAGAATTTAGAGAAGGCGCAAGCACGTCTGACTAGTTACCAAAAAGATCATGGCATTGTCTCGGTCGATGAACGTGTCGACGTGGAAAATACGCGTCACTCCGAAATCTCTTCACAACTCGTTCAGGCCCAAGCTGAAACTTACCAGACCGCCAGCCGGCAACAGCAGGCGGAAGATTTCATAGCGCGTGGGAGACCGTTGGATAGCCTTCCTGAGGTACTTTCAAATAGTTTTATCCAAAGATTGAAGGGGGATCTAGCCACTTCGGAAACCAAGTTGCACGATGCGGAAGAGCAATATGGAAAAAATCATCCGCGTTACCAGCGCCAAGTTGCAGAGGTGGCTGCTTTGCGCGAGCAGTTAAAGCAGGAGATCGATAAGGTAATGGCCAGCATTACCACCGCTAACAAACTTAACCAGCGGCGCGAAGCCGAGCTGCAAGCCGCATTTGCGGGACAGAAGCAAAAAGTATTAGGACTCAAGCAACGGCATGATGAACTGGGGGTGCTGCTGCATGATGCCGAAATTGCGCAGAATGCTTACGACGAGGCCGCGAAGCGATATCGCCAAGCCACAGTTGAAAGCCAGATTAGCAAAACCAACGTTGCTGTATTGAATCCGGCAGTGGAGCCTTTAACTGCGGCGAGGCCGAGGGTTTGGATCAATATTCTTCTTTCTGTTTTAGTTGGCACCATGCTGGGAACCGCCGGAATATTTTTGTTGGAATTACTAGATCGCCGCGTGCGTAGCGGCGCCGAATGCGCGCGCGAATTGGGTGTACCCCTGCTAGTTGCCATGACGACTGCCAAGGAGCCGCCGCACTGGTTGCGTGGATTCTATCGCTTGTTCGCGCGTTGGAATGTCGCAGGCGCATGAAGGATAACTAATGAGCATTATGTCTCCGATTTTTCGTAAGCAGCCTGTTGAAACGCCGTTGTCGAACGATGACAGAAGCATCGGCGCAATTTTGCTGGACGCTGGAAAGCTTAGCCTCGCCGATGCCGAACGTATCCTACAATACCAAAAGCAGGAAGGTTGCCGCTTCGGCCAAGCTGGTATTCAGTTAGGTCTGTTGACTGAGGCCGACTGTCGCCAAGCACTCGCGACACAGTTCGATTTCAGCTACCTAGTGCCTGGTCTTGGCAGCATTAGCACAGAATTGGTGGCCGCGTATCAGCCGCAACATCGAGCCACGGAATGGTTTCGTGCCTTGCGCAGTCAATTATTGCTGCGCTGGTTCGGTGCAGAGTTGAATCGCCGCGCACTCGCCATCGTTAGCCCGCGATCTAATGAAGGTCGCACCTATGTGGCTGCAAACCTGGCAGTGGTGTTTTCCCAACTCGGCGAACGTACGCTCCTGATCGATGCGGATTTACGGAACTCACGCGTTGCAGAAATATTCGGGATGAAAGACGCGCTCGGTTTGTCCTCCATCCTCGCAGGCCGCGAAGACACGCGTGTGGTTCAACCAGTTTCGGGGATAGATCGGCTTAGCGTCTTGCCCGCAGGCATTGTGCCGCCCAATCCGCAAGAATTATTGGAGCGCTCTGGGTTCAATGAGCTGTTGCAGTATTTGGCGAGCGAGTTCGATGTCATTCTGATCGATACGCCGCCAGGTATGGAGCATGCCGATGCCCACACCGTTGCTGCAGTAGCTGGGGCGGCGGTGATGGTAACGCGACAGCATCACACCCGACTGGAAGAAGCGCGTGCCTTAAGAGAAAAATTGCGCGGTACACGCGCCGAGATCGTCGGCAGCGTGCTGTCGGGATTCTGAGTCATGAGCATCTCGATGATCCAACCTACAGGCGCCATTGATCGAAACCCCTTATGGCAGGTATTGCCGATCTTCCTTGGATTTGCGCTGCTGTTTCTGCCAACGTATTGGCGCCTCTCTCAAGAGACGTGGAACGATGAGGCGCACGCGCATGGTCCCTTTGTCCTGATGATTGTGGGTTGGCTGTTTTACCGTCAGTGGCCGACTTTTCGCGAGACGTTAGGTCGTTCCGCTCCCTATAGTGGCGGTTTAGTATTTTTACTTGGTTTGCTGTGCTATGTCTTGGGACGATCACAAGGCTTGATCCTGTTGGAAACAGGCGCACAGATCCCTGTGCTCTTTGGATTAACGCTGCTATTGACCGGCTGGCGTGGGGTAAAAGTTTTGTGGTTCCCACTGTTGTTCTTGGTATTCATGGTACCGCTACCCGGTTTTGTAATCGATGGGATTACCGGCCCGCTTAAAGCCCAAGTTTCAGGTGTTGTGGAGTGGGTGTTGTATGCGTTTGGGTTACCGATTTCACGGAGTGGCGTCACGCTGAATATTGGCGCTTATCAGTTGTTGGTCGCCGATGCCTGCTCAGGGCTCAACTCCATGTACAGCCTAAGCGCCATGGGCCTGCTGTTTCTCAACCTGATGAATTATCAGAGCAAGCTGCGAACTGCGCTCGTTATCATCAGCATCCTTCCGATCGCATTCGCCGCAAATGTGATCCGCGTCATGATCTTGGTGTTGGTAACCTATTATTTGGGGGATGCTGCGGGGCACGCGCTTCACGACACTGCTGCGATTTCATTGTATGTGATAGCGCTATTGCTATTGTTCGGTTTCGATTCTCTGTTGCGCCCATTCTTCGTGCCGAAAAAGGACAAGAAATGAAAGCTCGCTATGGGATGATCATCGTCGCCTGCATCGCTATGGTGAGTGCCGCAGTTGCGGCGCAGGTGCTCAAGCCCTCGCATAAGATTTCACAATCGCGCAAGATCGAGCTCGAAGCCATGATTCCCCATAACTTTGGCGATTGGCGCATCGATTCGAGCGTGCGCTTAGTGGCGCCGGCGCCGGACGTGCAGGCTAACCTCAACAAGATCTACGACCAAATTCTCAGCCGTGCTTATATCAATAGCCGAGGCGAGCGCATGATGTTGTCGATTGCGTATGGCGGCGCGCAGGACGACACACTAAAAGCACACCGGCAAGAAGTGTGTTACTCAGCCCAGGGTTTTAGTATCTCCGGGCTGGTGCATACATCGCTGGCCTTCGGCCAAAGCACAATCCCTGTCACCCGCATGATGGCCGTGCAGGGCGAACGTTCCGAGCCGGTGACCTATTGGTTCACCATGGGCGATCAGGTCGTACTCAGCCGCCCCGAACGCTTAATCGTTCAATTAAAATATGGTCTCTCTGGTGAAATCCCAGACGGCATGCTGGTACGCATCTCCAACCTCTCCACGGAACCGCAACGCGCTTTCCACTCGCAAGAAGAATTTGTACATGATCTGATTGGCGGTATGCGCGCCGAAGACGCAGTGCATTTGCTCGGCGGTCTTGGCGGCTAGCGGCGTTCCCAGGTGAAATCATGAGCGCTCAATTGCGCTTACCCTTTTTGAGTCGTTTATATGGGGCAGTGATGCAAATCATTGCCAGGGGATTTTCTGCGCCAAGATGGGTATTTGAACAAGCGCGAGAAGCCAGAGAAACATTTCGCGCCATTCCTTGGTCGGTGCTACGCTCGCGTTTGATTCTCATTTTTCTCATTACCGGAATAGCCATGTTCTGGGGGATGGCGACAGCCATCCTAGAAGTCAACGCACCGATCCTCGTAGCATCGATTATCGCTTCGATTTTTATTCTGTTCGACTTCAGGGTTGGCGTGATTTTTTTAATCCTTTTCATGCCCATTTCGGCGAGCAGAATTTTTCCACATGCAATGTTGGGTCTGAAGGGGGTGAATCCTTTAAATCTGCTTATATTCACAACGCTAGTGGCCTATGGTTTGCGCCGTTTTTTTTACAATACACCCTATCGGTTTGTTCCGAAAACTTGGCTTTGGTATTTGATCATTCCATTCGTGCTTGCCGGCCTGCATGGTGCGCCGTATGTCAGTGAGATCCCGTCGTTTTTAATTGACCTGGTTCTCAGTTTTAGCGAGAGCGGGGGATATCTACGAGATATTGTGCTTAGACCCCTTTATCTTGTGATTTTTGCTTTGATGATAGGCGCTGCAAGCCATAGTATGGCCCGCCCACAATGGCTGTTGATGCCGATACTTGTATCCGTTTGGATCATGGGCATGATGGTGATTATTTTTTTTTTAAACAGCGGCGCGCATTTTGCTGATTTGTCGAACTCAAATAATCGATCATTTTTGGAGCCATTGGGGATGCATGCGAACGATTTGGGAAGGCTGTATGCGACGGCGTATGCGATGTTGCTTTACAGTTTGCGTGGCGCCCCGAATGGATTTCGCCGATTTGTCATCCTTGTTTCGATAGCGCTGGTATGTGTGGCGCTGGCAATAACCTTCTCCCGTGCCGCTTTCTTGGCATTTATTGTCGTCAATGTCTTTTATTTCTTTATGCAACGAAATTATAAAACGATAGCACTTGGATTCGGATTTGTTTTACTGCTTGCATTTGCGTTACCTGGAGCGATTTATGAACGGGCAAGCTTAGGTCTTGGTACCCATGCGCAAGCGAATGAGATTAGCGCCGGACGCACGGATGAAATTTGGATTCCACTGATCCCCGAAATCATTAAAAGTCCATTAGTGGGGCGTGGTTTGGGGGCAACGATGTGGTCTGATGCGATGAAAGAGCAAAGAATGTTGCCGGTGGGGCATCCACATAATGCTTACCTTAAAACAGTGCTTGATATGGGAATTATCGGATTGCTGCTGCTGGCCATTTTTTATCGGAGAATCTGGCGTTTTTTACGTGCGTTGCGGCAGCGTAACGATATTGATCCTCAACTGAGATATTTTTTCGAGGGCGCATCGGTTGGCTTGCTGGCCTACTTAGTGGTGGGGATGTCGGGCGGCAGTCTGGACCCAGCGCCAGAACAAGCTTTTCTTTGGTTGGCTTTTGGACTGGCTTATGGTGTCGCCGCAAAATCGGCGCCATCCAATGCATCGATGGCAGTCACTAAATAATGTTCTGGACAACCTATGCAGATGATTAATGGAACGTTAGAGATTGAACAAGAGCAGAGTGGCTTTCTGAATACACCACTTGGTAGTTTGTGCCCTGCAAACAATCAAAATGATCCTGAAATGAATGCGCTTCCTCATATTTGCTTTGTTGCACCGCATGCATGGCCGGTACTTTCCGGAAATCGTGATATAGCGTTTGTTGGTGGTGCAGAAGTGCAACAATGCTATCTTGCGCGCGGCTTGGCAGCGCGAGGGTATCGTGTCTCTATGCTCTGTCTGGACTATGGCCAGCCCGTACTGGCGGAGATCGATGGCATTCACGTACATCGTCTATTTAAACCCAATGATGGCATACCGGTTGTTCGCTTTCTTTACCCACGACTAACATCCTTATGGCGCGGGATGCATAAAGCCGGCGCAGATATTTATTATCAGCGTGGTGCGGACATGCACACCGGCGTAGTTGCTGCATATTGCCGAGCGCATGGCAAAAAATCGATTTTTGCCGGGGCTAACGACAATGATTTTTCTTGCGGGCAGCAATTGATACGCTACCGCCGCGACAAGTGGTTATTTGAGTATGGTCTTTCACGTGCCAGCGCCATCGTCGCGCAAAACCCCGTGCAAAAGCAACGGTGCTGGGAAAACTATGGTCGCGATGCGATGCATGTCCACAGTTGCTATCCAACACCCGCGGCACAAGCGGATTCAAATGGGTGCATCCTTTGGGTGGCCACCGTCCGAGAATTAAAAAGACCGGAACGCTTTCTCGCATTGGCGAAGGCGATGCCAGAATATCAATTCACCATGATTGGTGGCCCACGTGGTGAAGACGCCGAGAGCCAGCGGTATTACGAATCAATCCGAAACCAAGCTGAAGGAATGCCGAATGTTCAATTTATAGGTTTCGTGCATCCCACAGACGTCGAACCATATTTCGATCGCGCCAAAATATTTGTCAACACGTCAGATACCGAAGGATTTCCAAATACTTTTCTGCAAGCCTGGGCGCGTGGAATGCCTACCATCTCCCTGTTTGATCCTGGTTCCTTAGAGGATAACGAGCCGGTTTGTTCAGTCGCACGAGACATCAATCACATGATCGAAATAGTACGGCTATTTAATAAAGACGATAGCTTGTGGCGAGAAACAGGCGAACGTTGCCGTAGGCATTTTGCGCGCCACCATGCGCTGACTAGCGTGCTAAAAAGATATGAGGTATTGATTGGAAATTTACTGGATAACGAGTTATGAACCGCGGCCTGCGACGAGCGGCCTTATCGTTGGGTGCTGCTAATGCGATCGACTATGCCCTACAGTTTCTGCAACCGGTCATTCTGGCGCGCTTGCTGGATACGACTGACTTTGGTGGCTATCGGTTGCTATGGCTGGTTACGACCACGGCATTGGCATTGACGACGCTTGGCGTCCCTCAAAGTCTGTATTATTTCCTGCCGCGCTCTGACGCGGCTGGCAAGCGTCTCTACATCTATCAGGCTTTGGTATTTCTAAGTATCGGTGGGTTACTGGCGGCGGCAGCGGTTTTGCCAGGCAGTCCTTTGCTGCCGGGAAGCGCCAACTTGCTGAGCCAATATGGTTTGCTACCATCCGCCTTCGTTTTTCTTTGGATATTTTGTAACCTCCTCGATTTCTTGCCTGCAGCAGATGGGCGATCAACATGGCAGGCCAAAACGATTGTGGGTCTATCCATACTACGAACCTTTTTGCTGGTGACGTCGGCAATATTGAGTGAAAGCCTTATGGGTGTATTCTGGGGCATGCTGCTATTCGTGGGCTTGAAGTCCAGTCTGCTGTTGATGTACACGATTTGGTACCACGGGGTGAAAGCTCCATTGGTAAGGCAAACATCTTTCTGGGAGCAAACACGATATGCCGTTCCCTTCGGCGTCGCAGGGATGCTGTTCGGCTTGCGTTCCCAAGCAGAACAATGGGTCGTGGCGACTCTATTTAGCATCGGTCAATATGCAGCATTTTCGGTGGCCTCTGTTTTGCCGCCACTGGTCAGTCTTTTTCGCCAATCCATGAATCAGGCATTCCTGCCACGTATGAGCGAATTGCATGCCGCGGGAGATAACCCCGGCATGCTTGCCCTCAACAATCGTGCAAACGTGGCGCTGGCATTGCTGCTCTTTCCAGGATTGGCGTTTGCGTTTGTATTTGCGAATGACTTAATTACACTGATATACACAAAAACCTATGCACTAGGTTCAAATGTAATGCGCATTTATGTTGTGGGTATGGTGGCGTTTTGCGTTGAAGTCAACAATGTGATGCTCTTGCTCAAGGAGGGCGGCTTTGCTGCACGAACCAACTTCATGACTTTGTTGATCTGCATCGTAGTCAGTATTGTCTTTGCGAAAGAGTTTGGCTTGGCCGGTGCCGCCGCAGGTAGTGTCGTCGCGGTTTATATGGAGCGTGCGCTGACGCTACGCCGGATGGGCGCGCGCCTCTCTTTGTCGTTGGGGGCATTACAGAATTGGCGCGCATTGGGAAAGACCCTGTTGGCGGCAGCCGCTGCTGCGACCCTTGCAGGATGGGGCGTTACTATTCTGCCACATCCCGCACCCTTGGTAATACAGTTGGCATTGGGTGGCAGCATCTTGATGGCTGCATATATTCCAACCTTGTTCGCGCTGGGCATGGGCTCATTATTGCGCGGTTTAATCCGTCATCCTCGCTGATATGGATGCATTACGCGATTCGTCATGTGAATTAGCGTTAAGCGCTGATGCGCCAAATCAGCTGCGTGTGGCAATATTGCTCGATACTTTGGTGCAGCCAGCATGGCTGCATGCCATGCTGGAAAAAATTAAAGGCTTAAGTTGTGTAGCGCTGTGTTTAATCATTAAGCAATCGCCAGTTACGCGGAAGGAAAACCGCTCGGCGTTATGGAAGTTGTATCACTATGCTGACGACCGACTTTTTGGACGCGTGGCCGATGCTCTGGCAGCGCAAAGTATCTTGGGACTGATAAGCGGCGTACCGCTCAGGGAAGTCGATTTTAAAACTGGCGCTGTCGTGGATTTTGCTGAACACAAGCTTGATGTCGTGCTGGATATTTGCGGCGGCATGGATGCCGCAAGTTTAGCTAGCACGGTGCGTTATGGCATTTGGCGCTATGAGTTTGATGGCCCGGCGGCGTTTGCTCCATCCGCAGTCGGGCGGCGCGAAGTCGTAGACGAATCACCACTCACCTTCAGTCGATTAGTCAGTCATTTGGCGGATGGCCAAATCGTGTGCCTGTATCGTTCGCAATCGCGCACAGTCCCTTTTTCGCCACGCCGCAATCGCGATAACGTGTATTGGAAAAGCGCAGCTTTTGTGAGCCGCGCGCTCACAACACTGCATCAAACCCAATCTATGCCCAATGTTTCGGCCTCCCCATTGACTAGTGATGTCCCCAAGCGAGCGAATTTTAGTACGGTGACAACACTGGCGCGCGCCGGCGCTAACCTGCTGGGACGCGGATTACAGAAGTTTAAAACAGTGGATCAATGGTTTGTCGCTTTCAAATTCGAAGTTGAGACATCGCTGCCACATGGCTTGTCCGGCTTCCAGCCGATGATGCCGCCGAAGGATCGATTCTGGGCTGATCCTTTTCCTATCGAACGTGATGGACGTTACTTCGTTTTTATCGAAGAGTTGCCATTTGCCACCAGCAAAGGCCATATCTCAGTCATGGAAGTACGACCGGATGGTCGTTGGACAAAGCCAGTGAAGGTGCTGGAACGCGATTATCATCTATCTTATCCATTCTTGTTCGAGTGGCAAGGCGATCTGTTTATGTTGCCCGAAACCGGACAGAACCGCACCGTTGAGGTTTACCGTTGCCATCATTTTCCGGATGACTGGCGATTGGAGTCCGTGCTGCTGGAAAATGCCCGTACCGCCGATGCGACGCTGGCTAGTATTGGCGACCGTTGGTGGATGTTTGTGAACATCGGCGAGGAGGGTACGGAATTGTACGACGAGCTGCACCTCTATTACGCCGACCTGCCTTTTGGGAAATGGCAACCACACCGCAATAACCCAGTGAAATCCGATGCGCTCTCGGCGCGCCCTGCCGGAAATTTAATTCGTTGGCAGGGCGGACTTTATCGTCCCGCACAGGTCTGCGCCCCACTATATGGGACGGCGATATCGATCAACAAAATCGAGCGGCTTGATCCTGAAAATTTCATCGAGCGTGAAGTATCAAAACTGGATTCTGTTGATCTGTTAGGGTGCCATACCTACAATCGGGCTGGGAATCTGACCGTCATTGATGCCTTTCAACGAACACCGCGCTAGCGGCCATATCTAGATTTAACAAGATTGAAACCTGGAGCGGTGACAATCCAAAATTCGACCATTTCCCAGTTGCCATTCACGACCTATGCAAATGATTACCAATGAGCTCGTTGAATTGCGCGATACCCATTTGGCTGCCAGCCCCGCACATCGCATAAAAGTGGCTGTGGTGACATCGTTCCCGCGCGACCCTGGCTGTCCGGTGGGCGGTGTTGAGGCGGTCAGCGTTAACCTAGTGCGGGCATTGTGCGACATTCCTGAATTGGATGTGCATGTGGTGACGACTGATCACGCCGGTTTAAAGACGGAAGAGAGCACTTGGCTGGGCGTGACTGTGCACCGATTGCCGCATTCCGGCAAACCGGTGCTGCTGGATGCTATCGGCGCGGGACGTCGCACGATTCAGGATTTTCTCCAGCAGCTTGCGCCGAATGTAATTCACGCGCATGACGTCTATGGCCTCATGGTACGCGATTTGAAAATCCCGCGCGTTTTCACTATTCATGGTTTCATCCATGCGGACACACGCTTGGCCGGCCAACGCATGGCGTTGTTGCGCAGCTGGCTATGGCGGCTGGTGGAAACGTCTGGCTGGGCCGAGCAGCCGCACATTATTTCTATTAGTCCCTATGTGCGCGAGCAGCTCGCAGGAATTGCGCGCGGCGTGATTCACGATATCGATAACCCTATTGCGCCAGAGTGCTTTCAAGTCGAGCGTCGCGAAGTGCCGGGAACGATTTTCAGCGCAGCCGTATTGACCCAACGTAAGAATCCATTGGCACTCGTCGAAGCCTTGGCTCAGGTACGTCGTACAGGTGTTGATGCAAAGCTACGATTAGCCGGACGGCCCGTGGAAGCGCAGTACGTTGCAAACTTACATCGACGCATCAAACAACTCGGATTAACAGCGCATGTCACATTCTTGGGTTCCATTAGTAGTGATGTGGTCAGAGAGGAACTAGCTGCTGCGAGTGTGTTTGCGCTCGTATCATTCGAAGAGGGTTCGCCGATGGGTATCGAAGAAGCCATGGCTGTTGGTGTGCCGGTGGTTACGTCGAATCGTTGCGGGATGCCTTATATGGTACGCAATGGAGAATCAGGGTATCTCGTCAATCCTAATGATGCGGATGACATTGCTGATAAGCTGAGTGCTTTGCTTGCGGATCCTACGCTACGATCCACGATGGGAGAAAAATCGCGCAGCATTGCACAAGATCGATTTCATCCGTCGATCGTGGCACAGCGTACGCTTGATGTTTACCGACAGGCCATGCCACGATCCGTTGCAACAGGAAGTGTACGATGAGTTGTCGACGTTTAAAAGGCGATGAGCGGCCAGAACATGAGATTCGAGAACACTATGCGGTCGAAGTGTTGCTTGCAGACCAATTACGAGCATCCAGCAAAGAAGCGCGAGTGTCAGGAAATCTGTATTCAATTCTTTACGAAGAGTTGTACCGCAAGGTGCCGCATCATCAACAACTGACACGCAAGGCGTCGGCCGAGGGCACGGCAAAGTCTCTTGAATGGCAGTACCGTATGGTCGGTCGCTTCCTGCGCCCGCAGACTCGATTTCTGGAGGTCGGGCCAGGTGACTGTGCGTTGTCGATCAAAGTCGCAGCAATGGTGGAACAGGTTTATGCCGTCGATATCTCTGCCACCATCACCAGTCATGCTTCAGTGCCGAGTAATTTCAAACTTGTTCTCAGCGATGGATGTGATGTTCCACTACCCGAAAAATGCATCGATATCGCCTATAGCAATCAATTGATGGAACACCTGCATCCCGATGATGCGCGCGAACAACTGCAGAATATTTACAAAACGCTGAAGCCGGAAGGTCGGTATATCTGCATAACGCCAAACAAAGTGAATGGTCCTTGGGATGTTTCCTATTGCTGTGACCAGGAGGCGCGTGGTTTCCATTTGAAGGAGTATTCAATTCGTGAATTGGTGCAGCTATTCCGTGAAGTCGGTTTTAGACAGTTATCCGCCTATGCTGGTGCACGTGGATACTATGTGCGTTTCCCAATATTTTTGATCATTGCGTTGGAAGACTTGCTTTCTTTATTGCCGTTTCGAATTCGTTCCGGTATTGGCCGCTGTTTACTGTTTCGGGCAATGATGGGAATCCGTATGGTTGGCATGAAGTGAGGTTCGTTTGAATTCCAGAACAAACCTATCATTGTGCTGCTTAATTCGCGCTGACCTGTATCGCGAAAGTGGTGATTGCAGTTTAGGAACATTCCTGCGCAAATTTATGTTTAGCCCAGGTTTTAATTATTGTGTGTGGATGCGAGTCTGCGGTTATTTCTATGCGTACCGGTTCACGCGTTACACCGTGTTTTTGCCCTCCTTGCTAGCCCTCAAAAGACGGTCCATCAAATACGGTATCGATATTCCTTATCGCACTTGTATCGGTAAAGGATTTTACATTGGCCACTTTGGTGGCATCGTGATCAATCCAAATGCTGTCATTGGAAAAAATTGCAATATCTCCCAAGGCGTCACTATTGGTCAAACGAATCGCGGTGAGCGAGCCGGTACCCCCGTAATTGGAGATAATGTTTTTATTGGGCCAGGTGCCATGATTATTGGCAACATAAAGATTGGAAACAACGTCGCGATTGGTGCTAATGCCGTTGTTACAAAAAGTGTACCGGATAATGCGGTGGTAGCAGGTGTGCCGGCGCGTATTCTCTCGATGCAAGGTTCGATTGGCTACATTGACTACACCGATTACATGGCTGATTAACTACATTTTGTTGAAACTTCCTTTACGCGTGAGGTGATGGGTTAAGCGCCAGCAATGATTTTGCAATCTGCAAAATAGTCTTCTGCTTTCCTCATGCCAAAGTTATGGCGAGATCAGCGCCATGTGGATAGTAAGGTGTGCACATGTTTGCGGTTTTCTACCAATGTGCCTATCGCGGAACCTAAAATCAGCGGGAGCAGAGGAATTTTGTAGCGCGAGCCTTCGGCAGCAATGGTGATGCTGCTGGCGGCACATACCAGTAATATGATGCCTGCAAACAACAACCGCTCCTTAGTGGGTGTTCTCACCCAGTATCTCGGGCGTATCAAATCGATAATGAAGACCAAGGCGAAAAGCGCATAACCCAGGTAGGAAACGATTCTGTAGACTGGACCGATGAAATAACGGAACGCAGCCGTTGCCTCAATCTTTTCATCGACAAGGGGAAGCGATGGGGTCCAGAAATAAATAGCTTCATGAAATACACTTTTCGCGTATTCGCCAGGGTGATCTCTAAAAATTCGAAATGATAGTTTCTCCAATTGTTTGCTGGCATCAATAAAGGAGAGATGCTGCGACTCCATTATCTCCGGATAGGCATACCATATGCCCCATCCGGTTTTCTGGACATAGCGATCAAGAATAGCAGCGGCATTGGACATTTCTCCGTACCGTTCTGGGTGACCTGCGATGATCGGGCCAGAGTGTGATGTCAGAATGTACCCCTGGGTAGTCATCATGGTGAAATATCCGAAGCGCGTATAGTTAAAATAGTTCCAACCTAAGATTGGTCCCATTGAACCCACCAACAACAACGCGATGGTGGCTACTGCCCTTGCATTCCGCAATTGCTGATACATGCGTACAACGATATACGTCAGGTACATGGGGGGGAGAAACTGAAAGGCTGGCCGTGTCAGTGCGAGCCAACCCAGAGATATGCCGCAGAGCAGTGCTAACATCGGGTGCCATTTCCCATCCTTGACGCTTGCTAACAGCAGCGCCAAAGACAAAATAAGCAGAAAAATGGTGAGTGTTTCTGACAACATCAAGCTGTCGCTTAAGACAACCGCAGGGTCAAGAACGGTCACACACACGGCCGCAAGTGCAGCACCAGGGCCCTTGAAAATCTGAGACCATAAGTAATAGGAGGCGGCAAACAACAAGACGCCCAAAACGGCCTGGATGACCCATAATGCATGGTAATTATCCACACCAAATAACCAGAATACAGCGGCCATCAGTGCCGGGTAACCTGGGGAGCGAGTACCCAAGTCATGCGACAAATCACCCTGCACGAACGCCATCGCTAATTCATGATAACTAAGCGGGATGTAGCTAGGCACACCTAATCCACTTGTATCGCTGGAAATGACGGGATGATAGACAAACAACAAAAGCACTCTGACGCTGATTGCAACGATAAGCCAAATGAATACGGGGCGTGATAACCAGGTCTTCAGAAAAGCCTGAATTTGAGCAAGCATGGAGCCATCCCTATTTTACTTTTGTTGAATATTTGTTCGCATGAGCGGGGTCGAATTTAGTCGGTTTGCATGTCATCTTGATTACGCTACGCCTTTATTGGCAGCGATATGTGTATTCTCCAATAAACTTTAATTACGCACAGTGGTAACAAGCTTGTAATCTGACACGCGCAAAGTTCAGTCCTATTTCAACTGCTTATCTTCTGGTTTTGCTAGGACTTTTACACCCCCATGTCTATAGAGGATATTCTTTATCCCTTCCTGAAGGTCTATATCGGTTCGCCTCAGTGGGTTAAAACTTCAGTCGGCGAAATGTATTCATATCTACCGCGCGCCTGGCGCCATGGGCCACAGCGCGAGGCTTTTGCAGTTGAATTGCAGGCGACTGCGGGCAAAGCTGTTCGGGAATTGGCGCGCAATAAGCTACGGCAGATCCTCACATGGGCAATAAAGACTGTGCCTGCCTATCGGCAATACGAGGGCTTGCTCGCTTCATTTGAAAATCCAGAAGTCTTGCTTCAGCAGCTCCCTTTAATCAGCAAGGCCGACATCAAAGCCGATATCGAGCGTTTTTTTTCGACTGCAATTCTTCCGCGGGAACGGCTTAAGACCTTTACCGGTGGTTCCACTGCAAACCCCATGCTGTTTCACCTGCATAAAAATGTGAGCCGGCCCAAAGAATATGCATTCATGGAGGAGTTTCACACCCGCGTCGGTTTGGGTGAGCACGACATCGTGTTGGCACTGCGTGGTCGTACCGTGCCGACGGCACGTGAACGCGGTGGACGTTTGTGGATGTATGAACCGATCAAGCGCCAACTGATATTGAGTTCCGATCATTTGGAGCCGGAATACATGCCGCAGTATGTACAAGCGCTACGCGAATGGAAGCCTGCTTTTATTCAGGCATTTCCTTCCGCCTTGTATCCGCTAGCTAAGTGGCTCGCTAAAAATCCCGCGCCTGATGTGACTGAGCGCATACGCGGTGTCCAGCTTTATTCGGAAAATGTGTATGACTTCCAGATGAAATTATTTAGCAAAGTTTTCGATTGCATGGTGCTAAAACATTTTGGCCAGTCGGAACGCGTGCTGATGGCGGCAACCATGCCGGACGATGGCCGCTACTTTTTCTGGCCGCAGTATGGTTACTTTGAGTTAGTCGATCAAGACGGCCATGCAATTACAAAACCCGGCGTGCTGGGCGAGATCGTCGGCACCGGATTCGACAATAAGGCGATGCCTTTTATCCGTTACCGCACTGGCGACATGGCGATGTTGAGCGATCGACCAGGGCATCCGCTGTTGCCTGGGTATCCAGTGGTGGAACGGATCGAAGGGCGTTTGCAGGAATTTTTAGTGTGTCGCGATTATCGACTGGTTTCCATAACGACCATGGGTGCGGCCCATTTTGACGAATTGGCTGATGTGGATGCCATTCAGTACGAGCAAAGCGAGCCAGGACGATTTGTGCTGAAAGTCGTGAGCCGACAGCCGCTAAGCACGCTGGTGAAAGAAAGAATGGCGTGCGCCTTGAAGGATAAGACCCAGAATGGTTGCACGGCAAACGTGGTAGAAGTCAGTGAAATTCCTAGAACTGCCAGGGGCAAGCAGAAAATGCTAGTGCAACATCTAGATATTTCTAACTATTTCGGCATTGCCAACGAGAATTGATCATGAGCCGCCGCTGGATAGTCATGTTGGGTACGGCATTCAATACCAAGGGTGGCATATCCTCGGTCTTAAATGCCTATCAGTCCGGCGGTTTGTTTGATCGCTGGGCGATACGGTACATCGAGACGCATCGTGACGGGCCAGCTTGGTCGAAATTCACGCTAGCACTGAGTGGCTTCATATATTTTGTCGGGTTGACCTTGATAGGTAAGGTAGCGGCGGTGCATGTACACGCCGCATCCCGCATGAGCTTTTGGCGCAAATCGCCATTCCTGTTATTGGCATTTCTGACTGGGCGGTCGGTGGTGTTTCATTTGCACGGCGGAGGGTTCCGCGAGTTTTATGAGCGCGATTGCGGGGCGCTAGCACGGCTTTGGATCCGTGCGGTGCTCGGTCATTCGGAACGAGTGATCGTGCTATCGGCAAGCTGGCAATCGTGGGTAAATTCAATTACGCCGAATGCGCGTACACGGGTTATTCCAAATCCGGCGCCGTCCGTAAAGCCAATTTCCCCGAAATTGGTGAAAGATGATCCAATGCTGCTTTTTTCAGGCGCAATCCATGAATCAAAAGGGGTATTTGATTTATTGCGCGTAGTGGCTAGCTTACGCCATCGCTATCCAAGAATTCGTTTGGTGCTGGCAGGGACCGGTCCAGCTATTGAGCTGGTAAAGAAACGTGTAGAGGCATTTGGAATAACTGCTCAGTTGGAACTCCTTGGATGGGTCGATGCGCAAACGCGAGATGCTTTGTTACAGGAGGCAGATGTGTTCGTGCTGCCCTCCTACTATGAGGGTTTGCCGATGAGCGTGCTGGAAGCGATGGCGGCTGGTCTGCCTGTGGTGGCCAGCAAGGTGGGCGGCATCCCCGAAGTTATTGAACATATGGTCGATGGTTGGTTGGTCACCGCTGGTGACGTGCCAGCCATCAGAGTGGCTCTGGAAATGCTCTTGGCGGATGCTGTGTTACGCGAAACCATGGGTATAGCCGCTCAGCAGCGAGTACAACGATACTTTAGTTTAGAACTTGTGCTGGAACAGATCGAAGACATCTATCGTGAGTTGGTGGGCACGAATATTAAGCATGTAGAAAACAATGAAATGCAAGAGCGCCGTGCATAAATTCAAGGTTTTGATCCTTAGCCCCGCATTGGGCACGGCGAGTGGCGTGAGTACGCACGCCAACATGTTGTTTGCTTCGCCATTGGCTGATGATTTTGATCTGCTGCATTTTCAGGTCGGAAGCGAAGGCAGGGCCGAGTCACGATTCCAGCGTTTGGGGAGATTCATGTGGAGTCCGATTGAATTGGCGCTGCTGATTTTGCGTACTCGTCCTGAAATATTGCATCTTAATACTTCCATCAATAACAAAGCTTTTTGGCGCGATTTTGTCTATCTGAACGTAGCTGCGTTTTTTGGTTGCAAGGTGGTAAATCAGATTCACGGCGGTGATATGCCTGCGCTATTTGTTCATGGTTCGGCACTCAAGTGCAAACTATTTCGGTATTTTATCTCGCACAGCGATGTCGTCGTCTTGATTTCAAAAGTTGCTTTTCGATCCTATGCGGAGTTTGCCCCAAAGGCACATTTGGCTTACATCCCTAATGCGATTGAGCATAGAGATCTCATGGGGGAGATTTCCACGTCTGAGAAGGGCCAAGCTTTGCGGCTGATATATGTGGGGCGACTGACTTATGAAAAAGGCTTGTTCGAGGCCTTGGACGCATTTCAACAACTCTTCGCCCAAGGTCGGAATCTCATTTTTCAAATTGTTGGCGGAGGCGAAGCCGAAGTGGATTTGCGACAACATGCGCAGCAATTAGGGATTTTGGAGCAAGTCCAATTCTTGGGACCGATTTTTGGGGATGCTAAAAATGAATTGTGGAAGCAAGCCGATGCATTTGTGTTTCCCACTTACTCGGAAGGTCTACCTTATTCGATGTTGGAGGCGATGATTGCCGGTACGCCGCCGATCACGTGTCCGGTTGGCGCGATACCCGATGTGATGCAAAATGGCGTGCATGGATTATTTGTCCCCGTTCGTGACAGGCAAGTTTTAGCTGAAGCTATCGCTAAGATCGACGATGATCGCGCCTTGCTCCATCGTATGGCCGTAGCCGGCCGGAACCAGGCGTTGGCGCGATATACGATCGAGCACTTAACCGCAGACTTTCGTCAGCTCTATCAGACTACTCACCAAAGGGCTGTTTGATTATGTGCGGTATCGCAGGTTTTGCCATACGCGGGAGGAATGTCGATCTAACAGTTGCGCTGGAAGAAATGGCACTCGCCATTGCACATCGGGGACCGGACGATGATGGATTTTTCGAGACTGGCAGTGGTGACTGGCGAATTGGGTTGGCGCACCGACGACTGTCCATCATTGATTTGTCCACGGGGCATCAACCGCTGGGCAATGAGACAGGTTCGATGCAAATCGTTTTTAATGGTGAGATTTACAACTTCGAAGACCTGCGTGAAGAATTGCTAGCCAAGGGGCATTGCTTCGCCACGCGCTCGGACACTGAAACTATCGTGCATGCTTATGAGGAATGGGGTGAGTCCTGTGTCGAGCGTTTTCGTGGGATGTTTGCTTTTGCGCTGTGGGATGGCGAGCGCCAACGGCTGTTTCTCGCGCGAGATAGATTTGGAAAAAAACCGCTATATTTACATCAACAAGGCGATACTTTGCTGTTCGCTTCCGAGGTCAAATCCATTTTGGCTTTTCCGGGTGTGCAGGCCGAGGTCGATACCGAAGCTCTCTGGGACTATTTCGCCTATCGCTATGTGCCGGCGCCGGCGACTTTGTTTCGAGGTATTCGTAAACTGATGCCGGGTTCCTGGGCAATTTGGGAGCGCGGTGTGCTGCGCGAGCATCGATACTATTTTCCGCCGGACCGCGAGCCGCTGGTCTCGCCACAGGTTTCTACTGATCCGGTTGGTGACTTCCATGCCAAACTCGATGAGGCGGTGCGTATACGCATGAACGCCGATGTTCCATTCGGGGCCTTTTTGTCTGGTGGCCTCGATTCATCTAGCATTGTGGCTTTGATGTCCCAGCACACAGTGCAACCGGTCAAAACGTTCAGCGTGGGATTCTACGAAACTGCCTACAGCGAGCTGAAATATGCGCGCGTCGTTGCCGAGCAATTCAAAACCGAACATCATGAGCTTGTGGTGTCGCAAGCACATTTGATCGAGCATTTGCCGCGCTTGGTGCGCTTTCGCGATGCGCCAGTGGCAGAGCCCTCGGATATTCCGATTTATTTGCTGGCGATTGAAGCGCGTGGCTCAGTGAAGATGGTGTTGAGTGGAGAGGGCGCCGATGAAATCCTGGGTGGCTACCCCAAGCATGTCTATGAACGTTATGTTCGCCCTTATCAGCGCTTGTCCGGATTGATTCGTGGTGGGGTGATTGAGCCGCTTGTGACGGCATTGCCTTACCGCTTCCGTCGCGCCAAAACCGCGATGACGAATTTAGCACTCGGCAATTTTCAAGAACGCATGCCGCATTGGTTTGGCGCATTGAGCATGAGCGAGCGAAAAAAACTGCTTACTTTTACATTGGCGAGCGGTACCTCTGGAGGTGAACAATTCGACACCCCATTCTCCAATTCCGATCTGCGCCGCATTCTCTATTTCGACCAGACTAGTTGGTTGCCGGATAATCTCCTCGAACGTGGCGATAGCATGACTATGGCTGCCTCGCTAGAAGCGCGCATGCCATTTCTCGACCATGAATTGGTATCGATGGCTTCGGCATTGCCGGATCGTTTTCGGGTGCGTGGCCATGACACCAAATGGATATTGCGCCAAGCAGCGCGGCGTTTTCTTCCTGCCAACATTATCGATCGACCCAAAGTGGGATTTCGCGTCCCGGTGAATGAGTGGTTTCGCGGTGAACTGCGTGACTACTTGCACGATCATTTATTAGGGCCGGATTCCAGAACCCGTGCTTATTATCGGCGCGATGCCTTGACCAAAGTTTTGGCTGAACATATGCAGGGACGGCACAACCAAGAAAAATTGCTGTGGTGCCTGCTCAATCTTGAAATATGGAAGCGGGAGTATGGACTGGCATGAACAAATGTTTGTGTCGAATAGATAGAACGTCTCGGATTTTTGGTGTGTTGCTTGCAGTGGGATTCTATTCACTGACCCCAGCCGAAAAAGTCCTTGCTGAGTGTGTGCCATTTGCAAGGGTTAACGTCCAAACTTTGGAAGCGCCAGCACGTCCAGCCGATTGCGCGGTTGTTGAGCAAACGCCTCCGGATTTTTCCTGGCCAGCTAATAAATTTGCCATTCAATATCGATTTGCGCTTACTTATCCTGCGGGCAAAATTGAGGTACGCAATGTTGCTCACAACTGGATCGCTTGGCCAGAAGCCCTGGCGCCAGGTACTTATCGTTGGCGCGTGACAGCTATACAAGAAGATGGTTTGGCTGCATCTTCCGAAGTCGTTAGTGGGCGTTTCACCGTGGATGTAAAGGCGCATCCGTTCGTGGTCCCTGAATGGCAGATTCTTTATGCGCGAGCAGCCGGGCTGAAGCATCCGCGCGCTTTGCCGCGTGGTACTGAGAAGGAGGGCTTGGTCGGCGCGTTTCTGAATGAGCGTAAAAATGGCTTGCAGCAATTACTGGCGGTGGCAACGAGTAACGAAAAACGAGGGCTGAATCCAGAGCCGCTCTTCGGCCCTTCGCTGACCATGATTCAATTAGGTTCCGGCGAAGAAGCAAAACGAATACAGGCTGCCGCATTTGCTTGGGTCGTAACCAAGGATCGCCATTATCTGGATCAAGCAAAGCGGCGTGCCTTGGCCATGGCGCATTGGAATCCGCGTGGATCGACCGGCTATCAGCATCACGATTTAGCCGCGAAAATCGTCGCGCTCACGCTGACGCTGAGTTATGACTGGTTGTATGAGGAGTGGACACCCGAGCAGCGTGCCATATTGCTGGATGCGATTCGGCCGCGCATGCAGGATATGTTTGCCGCTTTGGCAGGACCGAAGGGACTTAATCTAGTGCCTTATGATTCTCATGGTTCCGAAATCATGGGCAAGATCGCTGCGATATCGGCGCTATTGGCGGGTGACGTTCCGGAAGCCGAGCAGTGGTTCGCACAATCGGTGCCGTTGCATTTTCACTCAATTAGCCCTTGGGGTGGGGAGGATGGAGGGTTCGCCAACGGCACCAATTATTCGCTGTGGGATACCGGAGACTCCTTCACCGTTTGGCATATCTTGCGTTGGACCACGGGAGTGAATATTGCTGACAAGGCTTGGGTTAGAAACTACGGCCGCTTTTTAGCCTACTTTCTGCCACCGGGAACACCGCGTCACGCATTTGGAGACGGTGCTGAACTGAGCCCCGGCGAGAATTGGCCGCGCTTTAGTAAAGCTTATGCCTTACTTGCGCCGTCGCCGTTGTCGCGCTGGTATGCGTCGCAATTATTCGGCGAAGATAAATCGCGAATCGAGATGCTATTGGCGCCACGTGACGCCGCTACTGCCGCGCCTTTTCCGGAAGGAATGACTAATGCAGCCTTGTTTTCCTCGATTGGTTGGGTGGCAATGCATAGTGATTTGCGCGATTGGAATCGGACATCCGTCTATTTCAAGAGCAGCCCCTATGGCTCGCACAACCACAGTCACGCGGACCAGAATAGCTTCGTTATCAACGCGCGCGGACGTGCGCTGGCGATTGACAGTGGCTATTACGATTCCTATTACTCGAAGCACATGCGTAGCTGGACTACGCAGACACGCGCCCACAATGCCATTACTTTCGATGGTGGTCAGGGGCAGATTCCGCGCTCGATCGCAGCAGCAGGCGAGATTACTCAATTTGAATCAAGCATCGTCGGAGATGTTGTCACTGGAGATGCAACGCAAGCCTATGGTGGTCTGCTGCGTAAGGCAGTGCGCTCGGTCGTGTATGGCGGTCCGAACCATGTGGTTGTATTCGATCGTTTAGAATCCGCGACACCACGGCGCTGGGAATGGAATATCCATGCCCTGGAACGTATGTTGGAAAACGCGGTAGGTAAACTCGAAATTCACAATGGGCCAATATCGTTGTGCGTCGAGTTGAGCGCTTCAGCGCCGGTACGTTTTACCCAGACCGATGCCTTTCCTGAGCCCCCACAAAAAAATGGTTTTGCTTCAAAGGATATGCCGAATCAGTGGCATGGCCGATTTGAATCCGTGGAAAAGACCGTATCCATTTTGTTTGCCGCTGTGCTGAGTGTTGATTGCAAGCCGGGCGTGGGGGTGCGGATAGTGGGTGAGGCAAAAGCATTTGCGACGCTGCCGGAGGGCGAAGTCGAATTTCAGGGGTCGAGTACCACCTTGCGCAGCAAGCATCAACCAAGCTTGAACAGCGATAGCGTCAAGCTAATTCCCGTAACAATTCAACCCTAGAATTGCTTTTTTACCTCGGCTATGGAAATTACGTCATGAGTTTGTCATGACTATTATGGATTCTAACGGCTATGGGCATGACGGAGCAGATGGTTGTGGCAAGCACGACAAGCAAACGATTTTCGGGATTGACGTGGGTGTTGTTTGTTTTTGCCGCGTTGCATGGGCTGATGCTGATCTACGATTATTTCCATCCTACGGTTTTCTTCAATGCGGACCGTGCATTGGCGCGATGGCAGACTATCCAGGATCTGTACCAAGTTTGGCATGGTGAGCAGTTGGCTGGTTTTCTGGTAAGCCACGGCATTGTTGGGGATTATCTATTCCAAGGCGTGTTGCTGGCGTGGTTAGGCCGCTTCGGGCTAATCCTGGCGCAGGTGGGTATCACTTTACTAGCTGGATATGCCGTGTTCCGCATGGGGCTTTTATTGGCTATGGCAGAATCTTGGGCCGCTTTGGCGAGCCTCGTCTATCTACTGCTGCCGCATACCTTGATCTTTCCACATCAGCTTGCTTCCGAGGCTTTGTATTCACCACTGCTCACGCTTTCGCTTTGGCTAACACTGGAAGTGATGACGACTAAAAACGAATACGCGTTCTGTATCGGCTGGACGGGGCTGCTGGGGGCAGGCTTAGTGGGGATGGCTAACTTGATTCGGCCGGTGACGCTGCTTTGGCCGCTGCTGCCGGTGCTGATGCTATTTTCGATGCGACGGCGTCGGCCCGCCTTCGATTATACCCTCACCGCTTTTTTACCAATCTTGTTGTGGGCTAGCTTTATGGCATGGCAGGGTGGGCACTTCGGTTTTGGCGCGTCGGATCATGATATGGCACACAATCTTTACCAGCGAACCGCGCGCGTGGTGGAGACGCTGCCACCCGCCGAGCAAGCTGAGGCGCGGGCGCATTACCTAACCACCGGCGCGCAGGGGACACTGACGGTGGGGGAGTATCTAAATTTCGGCCTACACTTCCCGACTCCATTTCTGTTGCATAGCGCCCGCGACGGCATGGTTTTTTTCGCAAAATCTGGCCTTGAGCGCATTCCGATTGACTACCTTTTGATCAATTCAGAAGCGCGCGCTGCCCTACAAAATTCGGAATCGGGGTGGCGCACGCATTTGGAGAGCGGCGGCATTGGCGAGGCGCTGGAATATCTTTGGCGCATCCAGGGCGTCGTTTTACTGCTGTCTATCGGCGGCGCGGTGCTGTTACTCGTGATGATGGGGTTGGCGCTTTATGGTGCACGGCAATTGCTGAAGCGGGAAGCCGAGCCTGAACAACGTGCCGCAGCTTTGTTGTTGTTAGCCTTGCCGCTATATCTGTTCCTTATCTCGCAAGTCGTTGATGCGATGCAATCGCGTCATCGCGCACCCGCCGAGGCAGCGTTGGTATTGCTCGCGGTCGCCGGCGCTAGTGCGTTGGCGCGTCGAGGTGCATTGCGTGATGCTGGCGAAATGCAGTGGTTGGAGGTGGTATGAGCCAACTGCCGTTGTGCGTCGATTGCGATGGCACACTGATCCGCACCGATTTGCTGCATGAGTCAATGTTCCGCTTGTTCAAGGAATCGCCGTTTTCCCTGTTGTCCGTGCCATTTTGGTGGATGCGCGGCAAAGCTTATCTCAAGCAAAAAATTGCCGAGCGCGTGAGTATCGATGCCGCTACGTTGCCTTACCACGAAGAGTTCTTAGCCTACCTGCAGCAGCAAAAGTCAGCGGGTCGTCAGCTGGTGTTGGCGACCGCCTCAGCCCGTCCATATGCAGAGGCAATTGCACAACATGTGCAATTGTTCGATGCGGTGCATGCCACCGAGAATGGCGCCAATTTATCGAGCCAGCGCAAGGCTGAGCGGTTGGTGCAGTTGTATGGCGAGCGCGGCTTTGTCTATGCCGGCAACGCTAAGCCGGATCTGCAAGTATGGAAGTGCGCCGCGAGCGCGATTCTGGTGGATACGCCGTCATCAGTCAGGCAGGAAGCGCGCGAACTGTGTAGCATCGAGCAGGAATTCGACTCGCACCGGCCATGGAGTGCTTATCTCAAGGCCATGCGTTTGCATCAATGGCTGAAAAATGTGCTGGTGATGGTGCCTTTGCTCGCCGCGCACCGCTTCACCGACATCGATTCTCTGGCGCAAGCAGGTTTGGCTTTTCTGGCTTATGGTCTCTGCGCTTCCAGCGTTTATTTGCTCAATGATTTATTGGATTTGCCGGCTGATCGGGCGCACCTGCGCAAGCGCAAGCGGCCCTTTGCCAGTGGCGATTTGCCCTTGCTGCAAGGGGCAATGCTAATTCCGTTGCTGTTGCTGGGGGCGGTTGGGATCGCGACGCTGTTACCAATTAAGTTTGCCTTGGTGTTGGGTGCGTATTATCTGACCACCTTGGCGTATTCGCTATGGCTCAAAAATCGCGTCATGGTTGATGTTATTTTATTGGCGGCACTGTATACCTTTCGCATTATCGCCGGTGCAGCCGCGACCGGCATCGAGCCTTCATTTTGGTTGCTGGCGTTTTCCATGTTCGTGTTTCTGAGTCTGGCCATGGTCAAGCGCTACGCCGAATTGCATGCAGTGTTGCAACAACATAAAACCACCGCCGCCGGGCGCGGGTATCACGTCGACGATCTGCCTTTGCTGGCGAACATGGGTAGTGCCAGCGGCTACTTGTCGATATTGGTGATGGCCTTATTCGTGAACAGCGAGGACGTACATAAGCTGTATGCACAGCCCACGCTGCTGTGGTTGGTGTTGCCCCTGTTGTTGTTTTGGATCAGTCGTATTTGGATGAAGACGCATCGCGGCGAAATGCATGACGATCCAGTGGTGTTCGCAGCACGTGACCGCACCAGCTTGATCGTCGCCGGCTTGTGTGCCTTAGTATTCGGCGCGGCGAGCGGAGGAAGGTTATTGCCATGAGCACGTTACAATGGAAATTGAATCGTATGCGGGCGATGGGGTTGCCGGAAATTGGCTACCGTTTGCAGCAGACTTTCAAAGTGAAACTGGAAGCGCGTGGCATCGGTCGTGCCCAGGTACAACAACCACTTGCTGCGAGCGCGCAGGTCGGCTGGCTTAAAGCCTTGCCGGACGCAATTGCGCCACAGCCATACATTACGGCAGCGACTCGCATTTTGGATGGGCGTTGGGATATCTTTTCGCTGCGCAATATTGAATTAGGTTTTCCGCCGAATTGGAATCGCCACCCGAAAACTGGTCATGAGCCACCGCTGCAATTCGGCAAGCAAATGAACTACCGTGACGCGTGTGTGGTCGGTGGCGCGATCAAGTATTTCTGGGAACCCAATCGCCACCTGGAGTTAGTGACGCTAGCGCAGGCGTTCCATCTCAGCAACGATATGCGTTATGCCGATGCTTGTCGGACATTACTGGATTCGTGGTTCGCGCAATGTCCCTATCCCCTCGGACTGAATTGGACCAGTTCACTGGAGCATGCAGTACGCCTCACCAATTGGACGGTGGCTTGGCATCTATTGGGTGGGGAACAAAGTCCGTTATTCGAAGGTGTAGAAGGTGCGGCATTCCGTCAGCGCTGGCTAAATTCTGTTTATCTGCATTGCCATTTCATTGCGGGTCAATTCTCACTCCACTCTTCCGCCAACAACCATTTGTTCGGCGAATATATGGGATTGTTTATTGCAGCATTGAATTGGCCGTGCTGGAAAGAAAGCGCGCGCTGGCGCGATGTGGCCATGGTCGGATTGGAGAATGAGGCGCGCAAGCAGAACGCGCCAGATGGCGTGAACCGAGAACAGGCAACGTGGTATCACCACGAAGTCGCCGACATGATGCTGCTCTGTGGCTTGTTTGGGCGCGCTAATGGCTATGAATTCAGCGCAAGATTCTGGACACGTTTGGAAGCAATGTTGACTTTTATCGCCGCGATCATGGATGTAGCCGGCCAAGTCCCGATGATCGGTGACGCCGACGATGCAGTGATGGTGCGTTTTTCGCGTGAGTCTGATTTTAATCCTTATCGCTCTTTGCTCGCCACCGGCGCGGTGTTGTTTGCACGTACTGATTTTGCAGCCAAGGCGCAGCGTTGCGACGATAAGACGCGTTGGTTGTTGGGAGAGTCAGCTAACGGTATATTTGAGCAGTTGAAGCAGCCGAATCGTGAGCGACCGGCAACCCGTCTCGCGTTTGCCGAGGGTGGGTATTTCATTCTCGGTGACCATTTGGATACACCGGAAGAGATTCGTTTAGTGATCGATGCCGGCCCGCTCGGTTATTTGTCCATCGCCGCGCATGGCCACGCCGATGCATTAGCTTTTACCTTATCGGTGGCTGGGTGCGAAATCCTGATCGATCCTGGTACTTATGCTTACCACACGCAAAAAGTTTGGCGCGATTACTTTCGTGGTACGGCTGCGCACAATACCGTACGCATCGATGGCAGGGACCAGTCTGAAATCGGCGGCAATTTCATGTGGATGCGCAAGGCCAATGCTTCCAGGGTCGAGTGGCAATGTAACGGGGAAATCGAACAATTCTCCGGCGAACACGATGGCTATACGCGATTGGCTGATCCAGTGCGGCATCGGCGTAGCATTCGCATGGAAAAAGCAACACGGCAAATTCGGGTGCGGGACAGCCTCCATTGTGTTGCTGAGCATGCAGTGGAATTGCACTGGCATTTCAGTGAAGCTTGTGTAGTCTCGACGCTGGAACGTCGGGTGGTCGCGCGGCACCAAGGCGTTACTGTGGAGATGTCCATGCCCAATA
This sequence comes from Betaproteobacteria bacterium, assembly GCA_024641855.1. Taxonomy (GTDB): domain Bacteria; phylum Pseudomonadota; class Gammaproteobacteria; order Burkholderiales; family Thiobacteraceae; genus RBG-16-58-11. The sequence continues at coordinate 28,532 of JAHECG010000026.1, forward strand.
CCGACTGGGTGCCGAATCTTGTGCGCGGTCAAGAAAATCCGCCGCTCGGCTGGGTGTCGCGTCATTTTGATGAAAAAGCACCTACAACCACCATTGTGTGGAGTGGCAATATCAGTGGTCGAATCATGCTTGAAACCGAGATTAAGCTTTCATAGTAAATCTGTGAGTACAGCGTGCAGTCTCCGATGGAGCCATGCCCCGATTCATTAGATAGTCATGTTCAGAACGTAAGTTATCCCTGGCAATTTAAAAATCCGGCAAGGCTCGCCAAGCCGAATCGTCAACCGCGCGCAAATGCGTGCTCGTATCCGCTGACCGGATACGGTCGGGGAGATCCACCATGAAAAAATTGATGCAGTGTTCGATCGCGGTTGCTGCCGCGTTTTCCAGTCTGGTTGTGCAGGCCGCGGCGCCAGTCGACCGGACGACGACCCCGATCAAACATGTGATCGTCGTCATTGGCGAGAATGTTACGTTTGATACCTTATTCGGCGCCTATGCACCGCCTGCGGGGCAGTCGATTTTGAATTTGCGCTCCCAGGGCATCATCAATGGCGATGGCGCGCCAGGGCCGAATTACGCTAAAGCCGTGCAGCGCCTTGGCAGCAATCGGCTGGGTCGATACACCGTCGATCCGCTGCGTCTCGAACCTTATGCCAACTTGCCGCAACCCTTGCTCACCGGCGTGTACAACCCGCAAACGCTGCAATTGTTCGGCAATATTCCCGATGCGCGCTTTGCCGGCTTGCACGCGAACGGCCCATTTCAAATTACCAAATTCATCAACTACAACGATGCCACCGCGGCGACCGGCGATCCGGTGCATCGGTTTTTCCAGATGTGGCAACAGACCTCAGGCACCAACCGGCGGCTCGAACTGTTTACCTGGGTCGCCACAACCGTCGGCCAAGGCGGCGACACCCCCGGTGTAACGCCAGGCAATCCCGGACAGGGCGGCGAACTCATGGGCTTTTTCAATATGGCGACTGGCGATGCGCCGATCTTCAAATCCTTGGCCGAACAATATGCCATCAGCGATAATTATCACCAGTCCATCATGGGCGGCACCGGTGCGAATTTCTTTTCCATCGCGACTGGCGACGTGGCGGTGTACAACGAGAATGGACAGTTGGCGCCCCCGCCTGCCAATCAAATCGAAAATCCAGATCCGCTGCCCAGAACGCCGAATTTTTATATCCGGGATGGCTATGCCGGCGGCTCCTACGTGAATTGCTCGGACCCGGCGCAACCCGGTGTTGGCGAAATTCTCGACGTGCTGGAAAAGCACGAACGCCGCAGCAACTGTGCGCCTGGCGCGTATTACCTGGTGAACAATTACGATACGCCGTTTACCCTGAATGGCAGCCCCAAAACGCTTGGCCCGGATAAATTCGTTTACCCGCCGCAGCAGGTGCCGACCATCGGCGAAGCGCTCTCGGCAAACCAAGTCGGCTGGAAGTGGTATACCGGCGGTCGCGATGCGGCGGATGTGACCGGTGATGCACTGTATGCTTTGATCCGCAGTATTGTTGAACTGCAAGTGCCTAACGGCACACCGTCGGCGGTCATCGATGCGATTGCTTTTTCGCAGACGCAACCGCTGCTCTACAACAGCATCGGCGACCCGCACAATGCCTCGTCCACAGTGGTCGGCGGCCCGCTCAAGAGTAACTTGAAGGGCCTCGCCACCATGTATCAGGATATTGCCGGCAACACGCTACCGGCAGTGTCTTTTGTAGTGCCCAAGAATTTGGATAGCGGCCATCCTGGATATTCAACCCCACACAGCTATGAATTGTTCGTCAGCGATTTAGTGCAACGCGTGCAAGCTAATCCTTCGCTGTGGAAAGATACCGCCATCTTGGTGACGACGGACGAAGGGGGCGGATATTTCGACAGCGGATCAATCCAGAATATCGATTTTTTTGGGGATGGCCCGCGTATTCCGTTTATCGCGATCTCGCCTTATGCGAAGCATGGACATATCGATCACACCTACTACGATCACGCATCAATACTCAAATTCATCGAGCGCAATTGGAAGTTGCGCCCGTTGTCCAAGCGTAGCCGCGACAATTTGCCCAACCCCGTGGCGCACAAACGCAATCCGTATCAGCCGCGCAATGCGCCAGCGGTGGGCGACCTGATGAATCTGTTCGAGTTTGACGCGAAGAACGAACACGCGCACGACGCGTCTGAATCGGGGCAGCACAAATAAACGTAGATAGCAGTAGCGGTTGCAATATCTTTGCAATCTTTGCGCCGTAGCGTGGCTAAATTCTAGCCACGCTGCATTGTGCCATGTTTCCGACTTCCAACGGTGTTGCCTATTATTCGACTGATCCCGCGCTCACCCGGAGTTGGGGAAAACCACGGCCCTTGTGGTTGCAGGCGCTGCTATTCGGGTTAGTTTTCTTGCTGTTGCAGGTCGGCTACGGCGCCGTGCGCGGCACCTGGGTCGAACATCTGGTGATCGATACGATGACGGTTAAAACCGCTGCATGGTCGATTCTGAGCGTTACGCCCGAGGTGGCCGTGGAAGCCTTCGGCACCCGACTCAAAGCCCCAGGGGGCGGTATCAATATCGTCAATGGTTGCGAGGGGACGGAAGTCCTATTCTTGCTCTATGCCGCATTCGCGTCGGCAGCTTTGTCCTGGCGTGCGCGTATGGGGGGTGCGCTGTTCGGCTCGCTGCTGGTCTTCGTGCTGAATCAAGGGCGCATCTTGGCGCTGTTCTACGCTTATCGATCGGACAAGGCCTTGTTCGACTTGCTGCACGGCACGGTAGCACCGCTGCTGTTAATTGCGTGCAGCGCTTTGTTTTTCCTGTTTTGGCTTCAGCGTTTTGGCACGCCCTTAGCGCCACACAACAGCGGTGAGTAAAGTCATTCTCCGCTTTGCGCTCGCGCTCGCGGCGCTGCTGGTGCTCAGCCAGGTTTACGCGACACGCTTCACCGAAACACTGCTGCCGGTATTTCGCTGGGAAATTACGCAACTCGACGACAACTACCGCGTACTCGATCTAACCCTGAGCCGGCAAGGCGCGGACAGCGTGGTGCGCTTGGAAGTCGGATTGGCGCAGGCAATAGTCATCGGCGGTCGTGCGCTCTTGCCCGATCCACAGGCGCGCGCGAATGTCAGCACCCTCGCCGGGAGCATCACGCAACCGGCCATCTTGGCGCTGGCCTTGATCGTCGCATGGCCAACTCGCAGGGCAGGTATCGAATACCCAGTGCGGATTGTGATCGCGTGCACCTGTATCGCCGTGGTGATATTGGCGGACGTCCCGTTCGTGCTGTGGGGCGAGTTGTGGGATATCCACGTCTCCGCGCTAGAGCCCAATCGCTTCTCGCCGCTGCTGCTGTGGAAAAACTTCCTGCAAGGCGGCGGGCGTTTTGTGCTGGGCTTGGGTGTGGGAGTGCTGGCGGTGGTTGTGGGGCAGGGGTTGGTCGCGCGTGAACCGCGACCGAATCCATAGCTCGAACGGGCCATGCATTTGGTATACCGCGCACTTTCATTTGTCATGTTCATCGCTTAGCCTTCCTAAACGATAAAAGTGAAAAGTTGCGGGAGGGAACCATGCGCGCCGTCGGTATTGTATGTTTGCTTGCATTTACGTTGGCGCCGTCTATTGGCGCGTATGCCACAACGCTCGACACGGCGCGGTCCAAGGCGTTTGCTTACTTGATTGCGAATCAACGCGGCGACGGATCGTGGAGCAGCGGTGCGGGTGGTTTGGATGTTCAAGCCACCAGTGCCGCGATTGAAGCTTTCCAGGGTTCGGGCCTGCGCAAATCGCCGCAATTTTCCACGGCCGTGTCTTGGCTCAACAACGCCGAGACCGGGAGCACCGATGCCAGCGCGCGCCGCATCAATGCGCTGGTACTGGCGGGCGTCCCCGTTACCGATGCCGCAACCCAGTTAAAAGACGAGCGCAACACCGCGGTGGTGCTCAGCGGCAATGTCACCACCGGGGTCGGCACTTGGGGCAGTTACGCCGGACACGGCATCTCCTTTGCCGACACGGCTTTAGGCTACAGTGC
>JAHECG010000171.1 GCA_024641855.1 Betaproteobacteria bacterium
ATTGGCAACGCCGATGCGCATGCCAAGAACCTCTCGGCCTTGGTGGCAGCGGATGGCCTTACGCTTGCGCCATTTTATGATTTGTTGTGTGTGCGCGCCTATGGCGACGAGCGCTTGGCGCTCTACATTGGCGATGCCGAAACTTTTGATGCGGTTACATCAGCCGAATGGGAGGCATTGTGCGTGGACTGTGATTTATCGTTTCCCGAACTCAAGAAACGCTTAGCGTATTACGCCAAGCGTTTGCCAGCGGCCTTTGCAGCAGAGCGGCAATTCCTCGGCGCAATGCCAAAACCGGAACAGGACTTGGTCTCAAAGATGGAGCGCATTATCGCCCGGCATGTACATCACTTAGAATCGGCATTAGGTCTGGTACCATAAGCAGAAAAAGGACCTGGAGCTTTCAAAAGAATTTTCTCTATGGACAAACCCATGACTGCACCACATCACGTTGACACAATCTTCCCCGTGGAAGACAACTGCCTTCTAATCGGCGGCATGCCGCTCACTCGTTTGGCCGAGCGCGTCGGCAGCACGCCCTTTTATGCGTACGACCGGCAATTGATTACCGAGCGCGTGGCGCAATTGCGTGCCGCCTTGCCGCAAGAAATTCACCTGCACTATGCGATTAAAGCCAATCCGATGCCCGCAGTGGTGCAGTATCTTGCAGGCTTGGTGGATGGCTTTGACGTAGCCTCTGGCGGCGAATTAAAAGTGGTGCTCGATACCACCATGGCGCCAGATAAGATCAGCTTTGCTGGCCCGGGAAAATCCGAGGCCGAACTGCGCCAAGCGGCGGCGGCGGGTATTGTGGTGAATCTCGAATCCGAGCGTGAAATGGAAACCTTGGCACGCGTGGGTAGCGAAATCGGCGTTCGCCCCAAGGCAGCAGTGCGGGTCAATCCGGATTTCGAATTGAAGGCGGCCGGGATGAAAATGAGCGGCGGCCCCAAGCAATTCGGTGTGGATGCCGAGCGGGTACCGGCCATGCTGGCGCGCATGAAGCAACTGCCGATCGAGTTTTATGGGTTCCATATTTTTTCTGGCTCGCAGAATCTGCGCGCCGAGGCGATTATGGAAGCACAGCGCAATACATTCGAGCTTGCGCGGCGCTTGGCAAAAGATGCGCCAGGCCCAGTGCGCTTGCTCAATCTCGGCGGTGGTTTCGGCATTCCGTATTTTCCGGGCGAGCAGCGCTTGGATTTGCAAGCGGTGTGTGAACATCTCGCTGGCTTAGTGCCGGATGCGCGGCGTGATTTCCCAGAGGCGGAATTTGTGATCGAGCTGGGACGTTATTTCGTCGGCGAGGCGGGTGTTTATGTGAGCCGTGTCGTGGATCGCAAAGAATCGCGCGGACAGCTATTTTTGATTACCGATGGCGGCTTGCATCATCACCTCGCGGCGTCCGGTAATTTTGGTCAAGTCATTCGCAAGAATTATCCGGTGCTGGTGGGCAATCGTGTCAAGCCGGAAGGGGAGCCGAGTCTGGCCTCAGCCGTTGGCCCGCTGTGTACCCCGTTGGATGTGTTGGGCGACAAAATGGAATTGGGTCATGCGCAGATTGGCGATTTGATTGTGGTGTTGCAGTCTGGAGCGTATGGGCTGACGGCGAGTCCGCAAGCGTTCTTGGGGCATCCGGCGCCGGTGGAGGTGCTGGTTTGATTTCTTACGCGATATCTAACTGCGCGGCACTGTAGCGCCGACTGCTAGCCGACAATTGCGTATGTGCACAACAGAAATCGCTTAGCATCGCAAATTGCCGAGCAGCATAGGCAAGAACCGAATCGGTTGCGGCGACCAAGGCGTAAAGCGCGGTAACTGAAACACATCGCTTGTGTGTGTGGCCGAGCCATGTAGTGTAGAAACGGCAGCATCGAATCTCAGATCGCGCACGATAGCAGCTTGCTCTGGTAGGTAGTCAGCGCCAGGTTTACCGTTAGGGTAAGCAAATAACTTAATTCGTGTGTTTAAGGTTTGCTCTAAAAATTCTTTTCCATCGGTAATTTCTTTGCGTACCGCATCGGTTTCAAGTTTGGCGATGATGGGGTGGCGATTCGTATGCCCGCCGATTTCCATACCGGATGCGTGCAGGGTTTTGAGTTGCTCGGTGGTCATCATTAAGTCATTCGGCAACGGGCCGCATTGGGCTAATTCAGCAATACGCGCCACCGCTTGTTCGCGCGCGTCAAGTGGTAAATATTTCACCTGCGGCAAGATTTTACCGATAGCGGATGCTTTGGCTGCGTTGCTCGCAATGTCGAATGTGCCTAGTTCAAGTTCCTCAA
>JAHECG010000106.1 GCA_024641855.1 Betaproteobacteria bacterium
AGGCCAGCCAATACCATTCGGAAATTTGACGCCGCGTGGCGGGGCGCACGATGCTGGGTTCAAGGCGGCCGATATCGGTAATGATGTCTTGCAAAGCTTGCGCCGTGCCCGCTACATAATGCTTGGCACCCGTGGCGGCGGCGATTTGCGTCAGGCTGGGTTCGGTAGATTTGCTCACCGGTCGGGTGGGGCTGGCGAATAAATCGGTGCCGATTTCCACGGTGTAGATTTTGACACCCAGTGCTTGCGCCGCCACTAGCGCTTCGCTCGGTTTCATTTCGCCCGCTGTACTGTCGCCATCGCTGAATAAAATCAAAGCGGGTTGCAATCGGCCTTCGGTTTTGACTTGCTTCAGCGCCAAGCCCAGCGCATCGCCGATGGCCGTGGCTTCGCCCGCGATGCCGACTTGCAGCCGCACGAGCTGGGCCTTGAGTAAAGCATCATCGAAGCTGGGTGGTGCGAGTGTGGCGGCATAATCGCCGAAAGCGATGAGCCCGAAGCGATCACCCTCGCGCGCTGCGACGAAGCGTTGTGCGACGCTTTTCAAAACATCCAGACGAGTGACGCGTTGCTTGTTCACTTCGAAGTCGTCGATGCTCATGCTGGTGGAGGTGTCGACCAGCAGCATGATGTCGCGGCCTTGTGGTTTTTCTGGCACGGCGGGGCCGAGCCATTGCGGTTGCGCCAGCCCCAGCCCCAACATACAAGCCGCAAAAAATGTCAGCCAAGTTTGTAACTTGCGCGATGAAGGCGCTTGCGCCGCGCTGTCGTCCAATAAACTTAAATTGGGGTGGACCAAGTGCGCGCTTACCGCATTGCCAGCATCGCGGCGCTGGGTGAATACGAAAGCAATTGCGATGATAGGCAGCAGCCCTAACCAAACAGGATGTGCGAGGGTCAGCATGGTGTGCGAGCTATCCAGTCGCGCGCTTGTGCAATCAATTGCGTTGCATCAGCGACATTGGGCACATGCGGGGCATAACGGGCTTGATCGAGCGCGCTTAAAAAAGTCGTCCATTCGGACATTGGAGGAGTAGCTCCCTCTCCCTTGAGGGGAGAGGGGGAAGCGGTGTTACTTGATGCGATGTCACCCCTCTCCCCCAAGGGGCGAGGGAAACTGCTGCTGACATCGCTGACGCTGTAAGCAAGTCGTAAAGCCTGCGCTACGGCAAACACCGCTGCGCGGGGTTCAAGCGTTTGTTGTTGCAGCGCATGCTCGGCATGCTTGAGTTGCGTTAAGGCGGCACGACGATTGCGCGTGCGGCGCCACCATAAGCGCACTGTGATCAGCACCATGGCCAGAGTTAATGCTGACCCAAAGGCAATCCAGCCGTAAGGTAGTGGCGCCGCTGGCGGAATGGCCGGCGCAATGATGTCGGCGAGCTGAATCGTGTTGGTCTCAGCCATTCAACTGCCCCAAGAATAAATCCATTGCATCATCGCTGGTGGATAGCGAGAAATAATCGATGTCCAATTGTGCTAACTGCATTGCAATGGATTGCTGTTGCTGTGCGGCACTTTGTGCAAAGCGTTCGCGCACTTTGCGATTGCCGGTATCGATCCAGCGCAAGCGCTGCTGCGCCAGATCAAAAAACGGCATGCGCCCCAGTGCGGGGAGTTGTTGCTCTGCGGGGTCGGTGATGTGGATGGCGGCTAAGTCGTGGCGTAGCGCCAGGTGTGCCAGCAGGGGGATATCCTCCGGCAATAGCCAATGAAAATCACTGATCAACAATAAGCGCGAACCACTGGGCAAGCTGACCGCGATGCGGCGCAAGGCATCCAGCCACTGCGCATTTTCAGCTTCGACATTGTGCGCAATCGGCGGGCAGGGCGTGGCGCTGGCTTGCGCCAGTTGCAAAATGCCCGCCTGCTTTGTCACGCAGGGTAGCAGCACTGTTGCGGAATCGATGAGGGTTCCGCCGACACAAGCATGTGCGCTGCTCTCCAAGACGGCGGCGAGGATCGCGACGCGTGCCGCTTGCGCGACTTTTAATTGGCGCTGGGTACCAAAGCGCATGCTGGCGCCACGATCGACGATGATATGCAAAGCGGGATGATGTTCTTCGCGATACACCTTGAGATAAGGTTCGCCGGTACGTGCCGTGGTGCGCCAATCCATGGCGCGGATATCGTCGCCCGCTTGATAGGCGCGCACTTCCTCGAAATCCAAACCGCGACCCAAGTGCGCAGAACGTGCATCGCCGGGATGGCGCAGCAATACCTCGCGACCATGGGCGCGCGAGTTGCGCAGCGCATCGGCTTGCTCGATCAGCAGCACGATTTCTTCCGGCGCGAGTAGGGGAGCATCGGTGTTTTCCGATGCAGGGCGCTGGCGGGGACGGGGTGACCAGCTCAGCATAAAACACTAAGTACGAAAGGTGAGTAAAAGTAAAAAAGCGCTAAACGCAAAGGCCGCAAAGGAACGCAAAGGAATTCTAGGTTTTCCTTCGCGAACTTTGCGGCCTTTGCGTTGCAAGCTTTTGGTCCTTAACTTCAAGGCGCTGGTACAGTTGCCAGTAACTTGGCGATCACGCTATCCAAAGTCACTTTCTCTACCCGCGCACTGACCGTGGGAATGATGCGATGGCGCAGGCAATCGGGTGCGATATCGAGGATGTCATCCGGCGTCACAAATTCACGGCCACGTAGAAAGGCCAAGGCTTGTGCGGCATGGGCGATGGCCAGCGTGGCGCGTGGGCTAGCACCGACGGCGATGAAGCGTGCGACATCGGGTGCGATTTTATCCAGATGTCGCGTTGCGGAGACGATGGCGACGATGTATTGCTCCAGCTCAGGTGCTAAGTGCAGATGATTCACTTCGCTGCGTGCTTTCAGTACGGTGGCGGCGTCGATCGTCGCCTTGGGCGTTGTGGCAGTGGCCTGCTTCAAGCGTGCACGCTCGCGCCGCAGGACTTCGAGCTCCTCGTCTGCCGTGGGGTAATCCAAAGTGATATGCAATAAGAAGCGATCCAGTTGCGCTTCGGGCAAGGGATAGGTGCCCGCTTGTTCCAGTGGGTTTTGTGTTGCCATCACCATGAACAAGGGCGGTAGTGGGCGCGTCACACCGCCAACAGTGATCTGTCGTTCTTGCATCGCTTCCAACAGCGCCGATTGCACTTTGGCCGGGGCGCGATTGATTTCATCGGCTAGTACGATTTCGTGAAACAGCGGGCCTTGCGCAAAATCGAAGCTGCCTTCATTCGGGTTGTAGATGTCGGTGCCGGTGAGATCCCCCGGCAATAGATCGGGTGTGAATTGCACGCGCTGGAAGCTGGCATGAACTGCATCGGCTAAGGCTTTAACTGCGGTGGTTTTGGCGAGGCCGGGTAGTCCTTCCACCAAAACATGTCCGCCTGCGAGCAGAGTGACGACCAGACGGTCGAGCAGTTTGGCTTGACCGACGATAGCGTCGTTGAGAGCGGCGCGCAGGGCGACGATGGCGGCTTGACTGGACATGGTTGGTGTTCCCAAAAGGTGATGCGCGAGTATAGCTTATTGCACGCGATAGCCGGCGTGGCAGGCGACACATTGCTGAGTGATGCCGCTGAGGTCGGTTAGGGCTTTTTTCAAATCCCCCTCGTGTGCCGAGCGGGCAAAGCGGCTCGCAGCATGGTGCATTTCGGTGCCGATGGCCTGCATCGCGGCCGGCATGTAAGGCGCCATGTGCGAGGCGTTATGCTTGGTGAGCGAACTCATGCCGATGCGTTGTTCGGCGATCTCCGCGGCTTGATCCAATTTGCCGGCGGCCAGCGCGGCTTGGATTTCATGCAAAGCCAAGAGGTGGTCACGCATCATTTCCGGCATCTTGATTTGTTGGCGTGTGTCCTGTGCGGCATTGGCGCTGCCGCTGAGTAAGATTGTTGCGACGAGTAAGAGCATTTTCTTGCGCATTATTCTGTTTCCATTTCCAAATAAGTGCGGCTGGCGTTGCCACCTTTGAGAGAGTCATAGTTCAGTAGGTACTTGAAGCGGCTTTGATCCAGCGTATCGATTGCGCGCTGTAAATCCAGTCCCTTATCCAATGCGGTTTTCATGTGGCTGCGCAGCATGACCAAGTAGTCCTTGGTGTCGCGTCGTGCGCGCGCCAGATCGCATACCTGACCATGGCCTGGGACGATGCGTTTGGGTGCGAGTTTTTCCATCGCCTCGAACGAAGCCAGCCAGTTTTTGCTGCTGCTAAATGACAGCACACCGATGATGCGATCTACGTACACCAGATCGCCGCTGAATAGGATGCGCGATTGCGGCAGCCACACCACGCTGTCACCCGGCGTGTGACCGCCAAAGAAGTGGATGACGCGAATTTCCGTGCCGCCCAGTTTGAGGGTTTTTTCTTGATCGAGCGGCTGGTCCGGGAGGGTGACGACGGTGCCCTCGATGCGCTCACGCAAATCACGCTTAAGGCCGGCGATTTGTTCGGAGCCACGCGCGGCCATGTCATCGATGGCTTTGCGTTGCGCAATGATGGGGATGCCTTGTTGCTTGAAATAGCTGTTACCGAGCCAGCGATGATCTTGCCCGCCTGTGTTGATGACATATTTCACCGGCTGTTTGGTGGTGCGCCGAATCGCTGCATGGATTTGCTGGGCGACGCGATAGCTCGATCCGCTGTCGATAACGACGACACCGTCTTTGGTGACGATGAAGCCGACGTTGGCATTCAAGCCTTCGTTTTCATAGGTGCGGTTGCCCATTTCGCCAATGAATGCATACACACCAGGGGCGATCTGATTGAAGTGCCGTTCGAGTGCATTGGCTAGCGTAGGTAGGGCGATCAGGGAAAACAACAGGAACTTGAAGAATAGATTTTTCAACATGGGATGTTCCTGTGGCGGTCAGAAAAATTACGACAGCGAGTATTAGCGATCCATGCGCCACGCATTGGGCGGCAGTGATTGAACGACATTGAAATTGCCTTTGCCATCTGGTTTGACGATCACGATGGTGGCGGTATCAACCACTTCCATGGTCAGTGCATTGATGTTGGGCTGGTGGGTTATCAAGACTAGATTATCTGTGCCTTTGTGATCGCTGATGACGCGGCGCAACGACTCAACGCGTTGTTGGCGCTCGGCTAAATCGGTTTCCGGTAAGGGTTCCAGCAGCGGGAAGACGCGGAAAATACCAAGCGCAAGGCGTGCCGTATCTTGCGTGCGGCAACGCGGACTGGCTAGCACACCGCCAATGGGTATTTTGTGCTTACGCAAGACATTGCCGAGTTGAATGACTTGCTCGCGCCCGATTGCGGTGAGATTGTATTGTCCTTCACAACCTTCAAAATCCGCATCTGGGCTGGTGCTTTTGCTGGCGCTGTCCACCATGCCGTGACGGATGAGCAAAACGTAGCCGCCTTTTTTGAGTTGATGCCAGATATCGGGTTGAACTGCCGCAGCAGTGCCGCTGAAAAGTGTTGTGGAGAGTAATAGGCCGGTTAATAGGAAGCGAACACGGTAAAGCGCGAGCAGGGCGTTGATCCCGATACGTCGCTCAGAGGCTATATAAACGCTGTGTTGAGTGTTAGGCATGATTTACAGCCATCCTAACAAAAGAAGTGAGGGTTCTTCTAGTTTAATTTACAGCCAGGGCCATGGGCACGAGAGCCCCGTAATGTAGCGGTGCGGGGTTTAGCGGAAAGGCTTTTTAAGTGGCGGGATTGATACGTGGATGGGTTTCTTCGCCGAACAACCAAACGATGGCACCGGATAAGATCATGGCGATGCTGACAAACCAGAATGCAGAGGTGAGCGTACCGTTGGCGTGCGCCACCCAGCCCAGCAACAATGCGCCGATGCCATAGCCGGTGTCACGCCAAAAGCGGTAGATACCGATGGCTGAGCCGCGCCAGTTGGGGTGAGCGATGTCAGCGACGGCAGCGGAGAGATTGGGATACAGCAGCGCCATACCGAAGCCGGTGACGGCGGCTGAGGTGAGCCACCCTGCAACGTGATCGCTGACGAGCATCATGGCCACACCAACGCCGCACAGCCACATACCCCAGACAATGGGTTTTTTCCGGCCGATGCGATCGGAGAGTTTGCCGGTGAAGAATTGCGAACCACCCCACACGAAGCCGTACACCCCCACGACCCAGCCGATGTGCGCTAAGTTTAAGTGACGCTCATATAGATAGACCGGGTAGGCCACCCAGATCAAAGCATCGACAAATTTTTCCACCAAGCCGGCTTGGCTGATAGCGGCCATGCGCTTGTCGCGCCAGGACATGAGTGTGAACACTTCCCACGTCGTTGGCGTGTCGGAGATATTCTTTGGATAACGTGGCGTGGGCCCTGTGCTTTGGCCAGCGGCATGGCGCGCGCCTTCGGCCTTGGCCCAGGGCAGGGTTTCTTTGACCCATACCGCAGTCAGCAGCAATGCGCTGGTGATCACTACAGCGCCGAATACAAATAGCCCCATGCGCGGGCCAAGCGCGGTGGCCAAATAGCCGGTGATGATGCCAGCGATGGCGACGCCGACATAGCCGGAGAATTCGTTGAGGCCGATGGTGAAACCGCGTTGGTCGGCGCGCGTGAGATCGAGCTTGGAGGTTTGCGTCATCGACCAGGTAAAGCCTTGGTTTACGCCCAACAGCACGGTGGCAGCGACGATCCAATTCCAGCTCGGCGCATACAAAATCATGAAGGGAATTGGTATCGCCGAAGCCCAGCCCAGCAACAGCACGGTCTTGCGCCCGATACGTTCGGACAAACGACCGGCGACGAAATTAAGCGCGCCTTTGACGAAACCGAAAGCCACGACGAAAGCCATCAGCAGCACGAACGAGCCTTTGGGAACACCGAATTCCGATTCGGCCAAGGCGGGAATCACCGTGCGCAGCATGCCTAGGGTTAAACCAACCAAAAACACCTGTAACAGTTGGTGGCCGAATTGCGTGGCGTTATGGCGGATGCCGTGCAGGTAGTGCTGCTCGGCGTGGGTGAGAGAGATGCTCATGGGGGAATCCAGTGCTAAAAAGCATTAACCGCAAAGGACGCAAAGGTACGCAAAGGAAAAGCAAAAGATAGGATTTTCTTCGCGTACCTTTGCGTCCTTTGCGGTGAAAAAATCAAGCGGCGATATTCGCCGCGACCATCTTCTCCATCTGCGCGGGGCGTGGTGGAATCTCGCTGGTCAGGTAGCGTACGAACTCAGCCTTATCGGAAATGTGCAAGCCAGGATTGAAGCGCTTCTCGAAGCCGATGGTGGAGGACGGTTTACCGGAAATGCCAGCGCCGCACACGCTGCCCGCTTGATGACCGGGGAAGATTTCGGTTTCGTCGGGTAGCGTTAGCAATTTGCTGTGTAGCGAATCGAATAACTGCGCGGCCATTTCTTGCTCTTTGCCTGCTAGGTCGGGGCGTCCGACGCTACCGACAAATAAGGTGTCGCCAGTCAGTGCGAACCAAGGTTGATCGCCGCGCCGCTTGTCGGTTACCAGCAGGCAGAGGCTATCCAAGGTGTGTCCAGGCGTATGTACGACTTTAACCGCGACATTACCGACTTCGATGATGTCGTTGTCGGAGAGCGGATGAAACTTATATTCGACTACATCCTTATTGCACTCATGCAGGCAGTATTTTGCATTGGCGAGTTTGGCCAAGGTGCGGCTACCGGAGTAATGGTCGGCATGAATGTGGGTGTCGATGACGTGGGTGATGGTGACATTGGCTTTCGCGGCCTCATTCATAAACCACAACTCGTCGCCCGCAACGACATCGACGGCAATGGCTTTACCCAGGGAGCCGCAGCCTAAAAAATAGGATAAGGAAGATTCTTTTGCTGGTAATTGCATGAAGAACATAGGAACTCCAATCGTGCGCGCTGATGGCGCTTTTAACTATTCAAACGTTTATTTGAATAAGCATAGCGGATTGCTTCGATCGGCGTCAAGATCGGTTTCGTTGAATTTAATCAATTACTTGATTTAAATAGCTATTTAAGATATTTGAGGTGATATACAGCGGCATAAAATCATATGCACGCAGCGCTTCAAGCGATAAATGTTTGATCTCGGCTATTTCTTGATTGGTTGCGAGTTCGCCGGTTGCGCATAGCGCAAAGGCCAAAATGAGTTGGTTCTTTTCCGGAAAAGCATAGTGACCGATAAAGCGTGTGATCACACCCTCCAAATTTAGCTCTTCTTTGACTTCGCGAACCACGGCCTGTTCCGGGGTTTCCTGAGGATCTAAAAAGCCGGTGATCAAAGAAAATATACGACGCGGCCATTTCACGTTGCGCGCCAAAAGGTATTGGCCTTGATATTCAACCAGAGCGGCGACGACTGGAACGGGGTTGTTCCAAAACACAAAG
>JAHECG010000172.1 GCA_024641855.1 Betaproteobacteria bacterium
AGCACAGAGTTAATTCATGGCCCAATATGTAATGTCCATGCTCCGCGTGAGCAAAATCGTTCCCCCCAAGCGTCAAATCATCAAAGACATCTCCTTAAGCTTCTTCCCCGGCGCCAAAATCGGCCTACTTGGTTTAAACGGCTCCGGTAAATCCACCGTGCTCAAGATCATGGCCGGGGTCGATAAAGAATTCGACGGCGAAGTACAGCGCCTGCCTAACATCAGCATTGGTTATTTACCGCAAGAACCCCAGCTAGCCCCGGAAAAAACCGTGCGCCAAGAAGTAGAGTCCGCCATGGGCGAAGTGATGGAAGCACAAGCCAAGCTCGATGCCGTGTATGCCGCCTATGCCGAAGAGAATGCCGACTTTGATGCCCTCGCTGCCGAGCAGGCTCGCCTTGAGGCAATCATCGCCACCAGCGGCAGTGATTCAGAACACCAGATGGAAATCGCGGCCGATGCGTTAAGGTTGCCCGAGTGGGATGCGGTGATCAAGAACCTCTCCGGTGGTGAAAAGCGCCGCGTGGCGCTGTGCAAGCTGTTGCTGCAAAAGCCCGACATGCTGCTGCTGGACGAGCCCACCAACCACCTTGATGCCGAATCGGTCGAATGGCTGGAACAATTCCTCGTGCGCTTCCCCGGCACCGTAGTGGCCGTTACCCACGATCGCTACTTCCTCGACAACGCCGCTGAGTGGATACTCGAACTCGACCGTGGCCACGGCATCCCGTGGAAGGGCAACTACTCGCAATGGCTGGAGCAGAAAGAAGCCCGTCTGGAAACCGAAAACAAACAAATCGACGCCCACATGAAGGCGATGAAACAGGAGCTGGAATGGGTACGCCAAAACCCCAAGGCGCGTCAGGCCAAATCCAAAGCGCGTTTGAACCGCTTTGAAGAACTCAACTCGCAGGAATACCAAAAGCGCAACGAGACCCAGGAAATTTTCATTCCCGTGGGTGAGCGTCTGGGTAACGAAGTGATCGAATTCAACAACGTCACCAAATCCTATGGCGACCGCCTGCTGATGGACAACCTCAGCTTCAAAATTCCACCCGGCGCCATCGTCGGTATCATCGGCCCCAACGGTGCAGGTAAATCGACATTGTTCCGCATGATCACAGGTAAAGAACAACCCGATAGCGGCGACGTAAAAATCGGCCAGACCGTCAAGATCGCCTATGTAGACCAGTCGCGTGACGCGCTGGAAGACAACAAGAGCGTGTTCGACGCCATCTCCGGCGGTAACGATATCCTCACCGTGGGCAAATACGAAACCCCGGCGCGTGCCTACATCGGCCGCTTCAACTTCAAGGGCGCAGACCAGGCCAAAATCGTCGGCCAGCTTTCCGGTGGTGAACGCGGACGTTTGCATCTGGCCAAGACCCTCATCTCCGGTGGAAATGTCTTATTGCTCGACGAACCTTCAAACGACCTCGACGTGGAAACCCTGCGCGCGCTGGAAGATGCGCTGCTCGAATTCGCCGGTTGTGTGATGGTTATCTCGCACGATCGCTGGTTCCTGGACCGTATCGCCACCCACATCCTCGCGGCAGAGGGTGATTCCAAGTGGACGTTCTTTGATGGCAACTATCAGGAATACGAAGCGGACAAGAAGAAGCGTCTGGGTGAAGAGGGTGCCAAGCCCAAGCGGATACGTTATAAGCCGATTAGCCGGTAAGTCGATTACTTTTTCTCTTTGTATGGCAGGAGAAAATATGTATTTACATCCATATTGCTTTAAATGCATAATACGACCATGAATTGGGTCGTACTCTTTCATGATGAGTTTGAACTGGAGGTGCAACAGTTGCATGTTGATCTTCAAGACGAATTGCTTGCACATGCCCTGCTATTGCGAGAGTTTGGTCACAGTCTGGGCAGGCCTACCGTGGATACGTTGAACGGCTCGAAGCACGCCAACATGAAAGAAATGCGTTTTAACTGGAACAAAGAAGTATGGCGCATTGCATTTGCTTTCGATACCAAACGTCATGCCATCATGCTGGTTGGCGGCAACAAGGCAGGCGCAGATCAAAAACGCTTTTATAAAAAGTTGATTGCCGTCGCTGACGCACGTTTTGACGAACATTTGAAGGAATTAAAGCAACACGCAGGAGGAAAGAAAAATGGCTAAAAATCTGGACAAAATACTGGGCAAGCTCCCCGCAAACCGCCAGGCAAAAATTGAAAAACGCGCGGCTGATATTGCAACCCTGAAAGACCTGCGATTGGCTGTTGAGTTGACTCAGGACGAACTCGCGCATAATCTCGGTGTGGGG
>JAHECG010000173.1 GCA_024641855.1 Betaproteobacteria bacterium
TGGGCAATGCTTGGGAGTGGGTCGATGATCGCTATAGCAAATACACCACAGAACAACGCACGGACCCAGTAGGGCCGAAACAAGGCCCGCGCCGGATACGCCGTGGAGGCTCGTACCATTGTCCCCTATATGAAATGCGCCCGGCGTTCCGCTCACCTGATCCGACTGCGGATACCAAATACACCGTAACGGGGTTTCGCGTGGTGGCGGTGGAAAAGTGGAATGACTAGAAGCAGAAGTTGTTGATGGCAAGGCTTGCTACGGCTTCGGAGCATCAAGGAACGCCGTACTGTAGCGCCGGCTTCCAGCCGGCATCAGCCCAAGGATGCAGAGGTTGTTGCCGGCAGGGATGCCGGCGCTACGGATTGCCCGGTTTTATTGTTTCCGGGAACGACGTACTGTAGCGCCGGCTTCCAGCCGGCATCAGCCCAGGCGTGTCAGGACTGAGAGATATTCAAACAAACAAAATTAATCCCCAATGTCTTCGTAAGCCTCGGGGCGAAAGCGTGGCGTACAGATAGCGAGAAAGACGAGGTCCTCCGCGCCCAGATTCCTGATGCGCTGCCGAGTGCCCGGCGGGATCAGCACGACATCACCCGCACCCACTTCCTGCGCCGGCAGATCGCCCACCTCGACTTGGCCGCAACCCGAAAGCAGAACATAACGTTCCGCCGTATCGCATAGCCGATGCCAGCGCGTCGTCACGCCCGGTGCGACCCGCGCACGGGCGATGGAAACTTCCGCATCCAGATCGACGTTGCAGAGTTCATTGATGAAACAACCCTCGGTTGTATAAAACTCTGCCGCTGGATTTAGGGATAACACGGCTTCGCGCATAGTAGGTACTTATCGTGTGGTGGAGGGCAGGGTTTAACGTTTGAGTTAACCAGGAGGCGCGTCTTTTGCGCCGATCTGGTTTAACGATTTGTTATGTGCCATTTTTATCCGCTCTAATTTGTAAAATTAGTTAGGATTTTTCTCCACTGTATTTTTTAATGCACCATTCATTTCTGCCAACATTAAAGGGACATGACTATTAAGCTTGCTCCAAAACAGGGGCACAAGCATACCTTTAAAAGTTTCTGCATTTGTTAGCCGGGTACCGGAATCCGTTTTTTCCAGTTTAAAGATTCGGCCATTAGAAAACATGAATTCAGACATCATTATTGCCCGCCACTCAAATGAGCTTGGTTCTTTAAAGCTTGTTACTAGCGGTGTATATTTCGGACCATCTTTACCGTCCTCACCTCGCATTGTAATTGTTAGTTCAGATCCCACGGTTGGGGTCCCACTTGCTTGAACTACAATCGGATTCCATGTATTCCAATTATTAATATTAGTAAGAATGCTCCATACCTTTTCCGGCGAGGCTTTGATTTCAATTTCGGTCCTAATTTCTCTCATCGCATTTCCTTTTAACCATAAAATAATAAGGGCAACTAAAATAATAACAATAATTATTGATATCAGTTTCTTCATAATTTCATTCCTTTGATTATTTAACAAATAAGATTTCATGAATATCTCAATTTTCTCCTAAGGCACATAACGTGAAAGGTAAGGAGCGCGGCGCTTGCGGCGCGTCCCAGCGACCGGAGGGAGCGCCTTGACCGGATTGTTAGCTGACAATTCAATCACCTTGCTGGTACCACCGATATTGAGTTCCGGCCCAGTAAACCAAAGCGCTGGCTGACTCAGTCTTGATAACCATAATGGCATCACCAATAAGTTTTGGTGGCACACCTTCTTCAGCACCTTGGCCAACCTTTCCTTTTGCGTAGGAATACCAGGCATCAAGCCAAGAAAAATTATCCCCACCGTTGCTGAAAGCACGGCCGGCGCCAAGAACCCGTACGGTAGTTGAACCCCCATGAACTATGGCGATGCCTGACTTCCCGGTCGCTTTTTGCTTGATGAGAATTGCGGTATCGAGTTTGCCGTCGCCGTTAAAGTCGCCTTGCACATAGAACGGATTGATATGGGTTGAAAACGCGTACTTATCCGACAAAGGGGATTTGGCAAATGCCGCCATTACGTGTGGTGGAATGCTTGAAGCAGCGGCGAATCCAATATCATCTTCGCCGATGCCTAACACGGAACTGGACGCGAGGAACAACAAGGCGAATAACGTTGCACTGAGTCTCATGGCAGCTAACGACGCTGTAGAAAAACCCCATTCTGAACGCCCTGTTCAGCCCTGGGTATATTTTTTTTAAACGCAACGCTCATCTTCATCTTTCGCACCCCGTGTTTTCTAAAATACCTTCACTG
>JAHECG010000107.1:0-1500 GCA_024641855.1 Betaproteobacteria bacterium
GCCAGAATCACGATATCCGGGTAGGAAACCCAGTACGGTGCAGGAATGATGACTTCGTCGCCGGCGTCGATGACCGCCTGAACCAAGTTGAAAAAGCTCTGTTTACCCCCACATGAAACCAGGACTTGCTTCGGACTATAGTCCAGACCGTTGTCGCGTTTGAATTTGGCGATGATGGCGGCTTTAAGCGATGGCGTGCCGTCCACAGCCGTATATTTAGTGAAACCCTTGTTAATAGCAGCGATTGCAGCGTCTTTAATAGGCTGCGGGGTATCGAAATCCGGTTCACCGGCACCCAGGCCGATAATGTCTTTTCCTTGCGCCTTGAGGCTGGCCGCGAGGGCGGTCACTGCCAGGGTGGGGGAGGGCTTAATAGCTTGCACGCGTGTTGAGAGTTTCACTTGCGATCCTAAATTAACTGGGTAGCTGGTTGGCTGGCGGGGCAAAACGCCCAGCATGTTACAATCTAATGTTCACAAAAGCGGTGATTTTACCTTTGATCGCGACATTCCCCAATAGCCCTTATCGACTGCACCAACCGTTCCAACCGGCGGGTGATCAGCCCCAAGCCATCGCCCAAATTACCGAAGGTTTTGAGGATGGCTTGAAATATCAGACCTTGCTCGGCGTGACGGGCTCGGGCAAGACCTACACCATGGCCAATGTCATTGCGCGCCTGGGTCGTCCGGCCATCATCATGGCGCCGAATAAGACGCTGGCGGCGCAACTGTATTCGGAAATGCGCGAGTTTTTTCCGGAAAATGCGATCGAGTATTTCGTCTCGTATTACGACTACTATCAGCCGGAAGCCTATGTGCCGTCGCGCGATACCTTCATCGAGAAGGATTCTTCGATCAATGAGCATATTGAGCAGATGCGCCTTTCCGCCACCAAGGCGCTGCTGGAGCGCAAGGATGCGATCATCGTCGCGACCGTATCGGCGATCTACGGTATTGGCGATCCGGTGGATTACCACAGCATGATTTTGCATTTGCATCAGGGCGAGAAAGTCGCGCAGCGCGATGCCATCAAGCGCCTGATCGAGATGCAATACGAGCGCAATGAAGTGGAATTCAAACGTGGCGTGTTTCGCGTACGCGGTGATGTGCTCGATATCTTCCCGGCGGAAAATGCCGAAATGGCGGTACGGCTGTCCATGTTCGACGATGAAGTCGAACGCATTTCCTTGTTCGATCCGCTCACCGGACACATCTTGCAAGACTTGCCGCGCTTCACTGTTTATCCATCGAGTCATTACGTCACGCCGCGCGCAACAACGCTGCGTGCCATGGACGCGATCAAAGCCGAGTTACGCGATCGCATCGAATTTTTCCAACAAAACGCTAAATTAATCGAGGCACAACGTATCGCCGAGCGTACGCGCTTCGATTTGGAAATGTTGAACGAACTTGGGTTCTGCAAAGGCATCGAAAATTACTCGCGACATTTGTCAGGACGCGGTGAAGGCGAACCACCACCAACGCTGATCGACTACATGCC